>NZ_CP014519.1 GCF_001577305.1 Sinomonas atrocyanea | reverse complement strand
TTCTACCAAGTACCAGTACCATACTTGTAACGTACTGGTTTCGTACTGGTTTGGTACTAATTGAGTACGAAACTAGTACAGCGCCGGGGGTGTCCCCTGGTTGCTGTATTCCGGCAGGACCGCGTTAGCAGGCTGTTGGGATGGTCCAGACGGCTGCGGAGTCTGTGTAGAGGCCTGGTGGGGGCCAGTATTCGTCGGTCTCGGGGTCGTAGAGGTCTGCTTCGGTGAGCTGGTGGTCTGGGTTGTGGCGGTCGAGCCAGTCGTGCCATCTGCGGCGCTGCTCGCGGTGGACGGTGAGCTGTGCGGCGACGTCCTGGTCTGCGCCGAGCCGCTGGGCGAGCTGGGTCAGGTTCGTTGTGTGGGTGATGTGCCAGCGTTTGTCCTGGTCGCGGTGGATCATCCCGAGGGCCGACATCTCTGCTAGGGCCCGTTCGGCGGTGCTGACGCCGATTCTGGCGTGCTGGGCGACCTCTTTGGCTGTGGGGGAGACCCGGCCGCGCTCGATGGCCTCGTAGGCCAGTGCTGCGGCCGGCCCGAGCACGCGGAACACGGCTCGGACAGCGTGGATCTTGCCCTGTCGCCAGCTGAGGTCGCGGGCGAGCTCGCGGTGCTGCTGGGGGAGCTCGATGAGGTAGACGTCGGCGTTGCGGTGTCGGGCGTCGGCGATCTTGGTGACCATGCCGTCGGAAAGCTGTGCCAGGCGCCGCAGGAGGCGGGCGACGGTGCTGTGGTGCTGACCCAAGGCGAGGGCGAAGGTGCGGCAGCCGACGTCGAGGATGTTGGTCTCCATGGTCCTCATGTAGGCCAGTACGGCACGAAGGAGGAACCGCAGCCCGATGCCCTCACGTCCGTACTTCTGGAACCGCGCATCGAGGACCGCGTAGAGCACGTTCTCCAAATCGTTCACAAGCTGATGGATTGCAGCGGCGCTCGGTGCCCCCCCGGTGGGTTCAGTGAGGCTTGTGTCGCTTTTAGGGGCGTACTTCTTTCCCTGGCGGGTGACGGTGAATTCAAGGGCCTTGGTCCACTCCGCTTCGAGGAGGCGGGCGAGCTGGGCGGGGGACTGGTACAGGGAGGCGAGGCCTCGGAACTGGCCTGAGAGCTCTCCGCGGACCTGCTCGAGGGTCCATCCGCACGCGGCGAAGTGGTTCAGGACGGCCATGCGCGCCTCGGACGGTGTGCGGTAGCGGGCTGTGTCGAACAGGCCGGTCTGGGCGATCGTGCGCAGCGGGGACTGCCATCCGCCCGCCGGCCTACAGGAGCTCGCGGCGCGGGCTCCCTGGAACGACTGGGGGGTGCCTGTGGCCTTGGCACGGAGCGCGGCTTCCTGACGGTTGCGGCGCAGTTCGGGGGCGAGTGCCCTGCGGAGCCGGTCGATGTCCTCGGCGGTGTTGCGGCGCCGGAGCGTGTCGTAGGCGGCCGCCAAGGGCGTGATGAGCTGCTGGTACCCCCCACGTTTGTGGAGGGCGCCAGGGACGCGGATGCAGCCGGTGGAGGGGTTCTGGTGGGGGCTCGCATCCATGCTGGGTGCGGTGCGGGCGAGGGCGGCCACGAGCTCGCGGGCCTCTGCGCCGTCCATGGGTTCGGCGAGGGGTACGTACAGGTGGCGGCCGCCGGCGGGGGAGGAGTCCTCGACGTAGCGCAGGCCGCACGAGGCGAGCAGGGTGCCTAGGCGTTCGGCGTCGGCGTTGACGACGTCTTGGGTGGCCTTCGAGGTGTCCAGGTCCAGGCACAGCGTCGTGACGCGGCCCGCCGCGTCGTGGATCAGCACCGCTGCCGGAGCCCGCGGGGGAGCGGCGGTGAGCTTGCGGGGCGTGCCGGGGTACTGGAACTTCCCCCGGACCCACTGGCCCGCGCGGTAGGCGGGCTGGCCTGCGATCAGGGGCGCGAGGGCCCATGCCTGCTCGGGTGTGACCTGCGCAGACGGGGTCGCTATGGCAGACACGCCGACATGGCTGTCCGTCTTGAGATCCCGCTCGGGGAGCACGGCATGTAGACTTGTGGGCATAGCAGGAGGACTCTCCTAGAGGGTGTGACTGTCGGAGCCCTTCACCCGGTCCCGCCAAGAACTTGGGGTGGAGAGCTTTAGAATTTGATATAGGAAGGCCCGCCTAGGCGGGCCTTCCTCGTTTTAACTGGCTTTTGCGATGGGCAACGACTCCGGTAGTTCCTTACGGTCGAACCAGGAAGGGAGTCCGTCCGACTGCATCTCAGCGCGGAGCTGTCCGAGAATCAGTTCCATCGCCTCACTTGCCGAGATCCCTGCGTGCTTTGCCATGAGGAAAACAAGATCCTTGTGTTCCCGTGGCACCGAGGTAACGAGCTGGACATTGTCCAGCGCCGTGCCACGCTTCCGTCGCAATGCAGTACTCATGAACCGAACCTAGCCTTAGGTCTAAGGATTAAGTGGGATCCTGCGCCGTGTCGCCCGGAAGCCCTCTGGAAGCCAGGAGGCGGCGAGGCATTCGGCGTCCACGCCGACTCCGCCGGGTTCCAATGAGAGTCGGCCGAGGAGGGTTCTACCGACCGTCGAGGTAGGTGAGGAGCCTATCTGCCTCGCGGTCGCGCACGTCCCGGTTCAGCCGGTACACGACCCGCTGCCCCTGGCGGTCGCCCTCCGCGTCCGAGTCGACCAGGCCGAGCTCTTCGAGCTCCCGGAGATGGCGGAAGACGGTGTGGTAGGTCGCTTCCAGGTCGCGGGCGATTTGTCCGGATGTCTCTCCGTCGGGATGGCGGGCCAGCTCGCGGATCACGGCCGCGCGGATGGGGGAGACGCCGAATGCGCTCATCGCGGTCGCCTCGGCCGGTCCCATCGGCGTAACCCTTGCATTTCGCGTCACCGTCCCATCTTGCCGCAGGTCCTTGGTTGCTGCCCTTGACCCTAGCATCCATTGCTAGGCAAGTCTAGCAATGGATGCTAGGGTCTTGATCGTCGAGGGGGGCATCCGGGGGTTCCTTTCCCCGCGGTTTGCAAGTATTTCAGCTTCTTGTAACCCCTATGACTGTTTTGTCATTGAGGGCTGGTAGGTGTGGTGGGCAGGGGGTGAATGGGATGAAGCAGGGGATCGGGTGTGCGGTGGTGGCCGGGATGGCGGCCCCACTGATGCTGCTCGCTGCCGTGGTGGTCCTCTCGCCCGGGGACGGTGCTGCGCAGGCGGCGGGCTGCGGCGGAGCTGCGGTGTCCCCGAGAATCTCCGCCCCGACCCAGGCAGCCGGTTTCTCCGGGGAGCAGCTGGCGAACGCCGCCGTGCTGATGGATGACGCGAAGAAGCTCGGCCTGCCGGTGGCCGCGCAGGTCCTGGTGGTGCAGGCGGCGATCGGCGAGTCTTCGCTGCGCAGCATCGACTACACGGACCACACGGGCACGGTCGACGGCGTCGCCGTCACGATCGGGATCCTCCAGCAGGACGACTCCTACGGGCCACGTTCAGACCGGCTGGATGTGGCGAAGGCGGGCACTGGGTTCCTGTCTCGGCTCAAGGACGTCCCCGGCTGGGAGTCGCTGGAGCCGACCATCGCGATCCATCGGGTCCAGCGCAACGCGGACCCCCAGCACTATGCGAAGTACCGCGACGCCGCGCTCGAGGTCGTGCAGGCACTGTCCGGGGCCAAGGTGTCCGCCGGGGAATGCGGCGGCGGTGCTGCATCGGGGGCAGGGGATGACCTGCCGTGGGGCCACGGGCCCGTCGACGTCTCGAGTGATCTGGGCATGTACACGCGCGAGTGCGTGGACTTCGCCCTGTGGCGGGTCAACCAGGCCTACGGATCGACCTCGGCGCCGTTCAGGTTCACCAACTCGAACTTCCGCGGCGACGGCGGCGTGCTGGGCAACGCCGTGACCTGGCTGGACGGCTGGCGGGCGAAGGGCTGGCCGGTCGGGACGGCCCCCCGGCCGGGGGCGGTCGTCTACTACGCCCCGGGCGTCGGTGGCTCCGGCGATCAGGGGCACGTGGCCGTGGTGAAGGCCGTCGACCCGGACGGCAGCTTCCTCGAGGAGGGCTACAACGGCAGCCTCCCCCCGGAGGACCACACCTACTACACCCGCACGGTGCAGGACGGCACACCCACGGCCTTCCTGTACGTGCCGCAGAAGGGATGATCCGCGTGCTGCACAAGACCATGGCCGCCGCGGCCGGGGCCGCACTGGCCCTCGCCTGCGCCGCGTGCGCCCCGGCCGCCCCGACCGCGCAGACGGCCCAGGCACCCAGCGCGACGCCCACACCCTCGTGGACGGCCTCGCTGAGCGGCGGCGACCACGCCCAGGCCCAGAGCGCACCGCCGCTGCCCGTCCCCTCGTGGGACGCCGCCAGTGAGCAGGGCGCGAAGGACACGGCCGCCAAGGCCATGGCCCTGTTCGCCCGGCCCCGGGTGGACCAGCGGCAGTGGATCACGGACCTGGCACCGATGCTTTCCCCGGCTTACCGGACCGAGGCCGAGTACATCAACCCAGCCCGGGTGCCGGTGAGCAGGGTCCTCTCCGGCCCCGCCCTCCAGGCCTCGTCCGGGGACCCCATGACCGTCAAAGCGGTCTTCACGACCGACGCGGGGGAGTGGGCCGTCCTCCTCCACCGCACAGCAGCGGCGCAGCCCTGGCTCGTCCAGGACATCGCCACTGAGGACGCCTGAGAAAGAGGAGAACCCAGATGGCGATCGACAAGAGCAGGATCCGCGACTTCCCCCCGATCAGCATCACTGTCAAGGACGGCGACGGCGGGGAGCTGCTCATCGGAGCATCCCGGCAGACCGTGGCCGGCGGCAGCGAGGTCGAGGTCCGCCGCGAGCTGCTGGGACTGGTCGTCGCGCACGCCCGCACGGGCGGTTCCCCGGTCAGGGTCACCACCCGCGACCAGGAGAGCATCGGCGTGCTGCTGGTCTCCCCGGAAGGGGAGATCGAGGAGGAGTACTCCGAGTCCCTGGAAGAGACGGTGGAGCCGGTGCCGGCCGCTGCGGAGACTCCCAGGCTCAAGCCCCAGGCCTCGCGTGGGGAAGGGCCGGCTGTCGAGCTGGCTCCCCCGGGCGAGGCTGCGGACAGCTTCGACAGCATCGTGAAGAGCCTCGAAGAGGGCGACGCAGCGCCTCCCGCCGAGCCCCCGGCCCCGGCGACGGTGCGCAGGTCACTGCGGGACTCGCAGTCCTTCCTCGCGGTGCAGGACAACATCGAGCCGGCCAGGAAGGGCTGGCAGGGCAAGGCGAACACCTTCGGGCTCTCCCTCGCCCCGGGCGCGGCGGAGCTCGCCGAGCGCGCGGACGAGCACCTCGTCTCCCGCACCTACAGCGGGCCCCGGACTGTCGCCGTGGTGAACCAGAAGGGCGGCGCAGCCAAGACCCCCACCACTGTCTGCCTTGCGGCCGTCTTCGGACGTGCCGGCGGCTCCGTGCTGGCCTGGGACAACAACGAGACCACCGGGTCCCTGCCGTGGCGGGTGGAGCGCGGCGACCACGCCAGCTCGGCCCTGCACGTGCTCGAGCGCGCCTCCCACCTGCTCTCCGACACCGCCCGCGCCGCGGACATCAACGCCTTCGTCCACCGCCAGACCGCAGACAAGTACGACGCACTGTTCTCCGACCAGGACATCGACGGCGAGCACGAGATCACCGCCTCCGAGGTCGACGTCCTGCACGCTGTCGCGTCGAAGTACTTCAACGTGATCCTGATGGACTCGGGCAACAATCACCGGGCCGCGAACTGGCGCCAGATGATCAGCCACACGGACCAGCTCGTCGTCTCCACCACGACGGTGGAGGACAGGGTCGAGGGTGCCCGCCTGACCCTGCAGGGGCTGGCCGGCCGCGACGGGCGCACCGCGCAGCTCGCCGCGGACGCCGTCGTGATCGTCTCCCAGGAGCAGCCCGGGCACGAGAAGCTGGCCCAGCTGCACGCTGAGAAGTTCCGCCCGTACGTGCGTGAGGTCCATGTGATCCCGTTCGACCCGGCGCTCAAGGACGGCGTGATCCACTTCGGTGCTCTCCGTCCCGCGACGCAGCGGGCATGGCTGGCCGCGGCCGCATCGGTCGCGAAGGGCCTCTGATGGCGGCCGCCGCCCGCCATTCCGCCTCGAAGTGGCTCCAGGCCCTCGAGGTCGCACCGGAGCCCGCAGCGGCCCCGGCGCTCCGGGATGCCCCAGCCGGCCCCACGCGGCCGCAGCGGGGCGTGCGATGGGTGTCGGAGGCCGGCGTTCCGCGCACCACGGTCACTGGACCGGCCCCGTCCGTGTGGGTCATGGGGGTCCATGGCGGATCGGGGGAGAGCACCCTCTCCGCCCTGCTCGAGAGCGCGGTGCCCACAGACCACGCGTGGCCGGTCCGTGAGGAGCGCGGCGGCCAGGACGTGGTGCTGCTGGTCAGCCGCTCGAATGCTGCCGGGCTGCGCGCCGCCCAGCTCGCCGCCATCGAGTACGGCTCCGGGGCCCTGCCCGGGGCCTTGGCGGGGCTCGTGGTCATGGCCGATGCCCCCGGGCGGCTGCCGAAGGCCCTCGCCGACCGGCTCCGGCTCGTCGCCGGTGCCGTGCCCCACCTGTGGCAGGTGCCCTGGGTGGAGGGCTGGCGCCTGACCGAGACGCCGGACCCTGCCTCGCTGCCCCCATCGGTGCGCGGCGTCCTCGACAAGATCCGGCTGCACACCGCAGCCGGCAACCAGTGAAGGAGAGTCTCAATGAGGTTGTCAAGCCGCTTGGGCGGCCGCGGGTGCGCGTTGCTCGAAGGGCCTGCCGTCTCTGAGGA
This sequence comes from Sinomonas atrocyanea, assembly GCF_001577305.1. Classification (NCBI taxonomy): domain Bacteria; kingdom Bacillati; phylum Actinomycetota; class Actinomycetes; order Micrococcales; family Micrococcaceae; genus Sinomonas; species Sinomonas atrocyanea. The sequence goes on along the minus strand of NZ_CP014519.1, from coordinate 75,243 downwards.
GGGCCCAGATCACGTTGATTCGACGCCGGGCGAGGGCGAGGACGGCTTGTTTGTGGCTCTTCCCCTCGGCGCGTTTCCTCGTGTAGTAGGCCTGCGAGAGCGGGCAGTGGTTGGCGGCTACCTGGGCGGAGAGGTAGCAGGCCCGCAGGAGCCGGCGGTCGTAGCGTTTGGGCCGGTGGTGGTTGCCGCTGATCCTGCCCGAGTCGCGCGGGACGGGGGCGAGGCCGGCGACCCCGGCGAGCCGGTCTGCACTCTCGTAGCGGGTCAGGGTCCCGCCGGTGGCGGCGATGAACTCCGCGGCCAGCTGCGGTCCGAATCCGGGGACGCTCAAGAGGATCTCGGCGTGCCCGTGCTCGCGAAATCGGGCCTCGATCAGGTCCTCGGTCTCCTCGATCTCGCGGGTGAGGCGGAGGATGTCCGCGGCGAGCTTGGCAACGAGCATGGCTCCGGTCTTCTGGCCGGTGATAGTGGTGTGCTGGCGGTTCGCAGCCTCGACCGCGGTCTGGGCGAGTTCGGCCGGGCTGCGGACGCCCTGCTTGCGCAGCCACGCCTCGATTCGGGGGGCTCCGGCGCGGCGGATCCCGTCCGGGGTCTGGTATTTCGTGAGCAGCACGAGGGAGCCCTTGCGTCGGGAGTAGTCGAACGCGGTCTCGAGGGCGGGGAAGTACTGCAGCAGATTGGCCCTGAGCCGGTTGAAGGCGCGGGTCCGGTCGCAGACCAGGTCGGTCCTGTGGGATACGAGCAGGCGGAGCTCCACGGCGATCTCGTCCGCGCCGCGGATGGGCTGGAGGTCGCGGCGCATCCTGGCCTGGTCGGCGATGATCGCGGCGTCCTTGGCGTCGCTCTTCCCGTCGCCGCGGTAGGTCCGGGAAGCATGGTGGACCGTCCGGCCGGGGATGTAGAGCACCGGCTGGCCGTGGTCGACCAGCAGGCTGATCACCAGTGCGGCCCCGCCTTGGTTCAGGTCGGTCGCCCATACGACTTCCTCGCTCTCGGCGATGCCGAGCACATCCGTGATCAGGGCCAGCAGTTCGGTCTCGTTGTTCGCGACCCGGCGGGAGAGGACGCGTCTTCCGTCCTCGTCGATCGCCACGCAGTGGTGGTGGGTCTTGCCTGCATCGATCCCTGCCCACAGTCGCGGCACGGGCAACTCCTCGTCTCGTCGGGATGTGGTTCACCCAGCAGACGACCACGCCGTCGTGTCCTTACACAGCGATCGTTCGCACTTCTCAATCAGCGGTCGAGTCATCGCGGGCACCGGGCGGCCAATCTCCTTTAGCCCCAACTACGGCGGACAGAAATGAGCCATACCCGGCGCCCCTGGGTGATGGCGAGCATACAAAGCCCACCAATCACACACGAACAACGTAAGGACAGAACAATGCACCTTGAAGCGCTCAACCTCGCCGCGGACGTCCTGGCCGCAATCCCCAACCCCTCCCCGGAGGAGCCCCCGGGCGGTGCCGGGTTCCTGAAGATCCTCGGCTGGGGCGCGTGGATCGTGTTCGGCCTCGGTGTCCTGGGCATCCTGTTCGCCGCGGGCAAGATGATGATCGACCAGAAGAGCGGGCACGGAGGCGGCCAGCACGCCCAGTCCCTCGGCATGGTCCTCGTCGGCTGCATCGTCGCCTCAGTGGCCTCGGGCATCGTCGGCGGTGTCGTGGCGGCCGCCGGGGGCATGTCATGAGCCAGCCCACCGAAGGCCAGGGCCCCCCTCGGGACCAGAGCCCGTGGACCCGGCCCCGGTTCATCGCCAGCGCCGCCGTCGTCGTGGTCCTCGCCGCCCTGGGGCTCGTCTATCTGGCGCTGCCCTCCCCGAGCAACGGGCAGGACCCTGCGGGCGTCCCTTCGGCGACGGCCACCGCCACCTCCACCGCCCAGGCCGGCCAGAGCGCGTGCGGGCTTCCCGCTGGGGACCAGCGCTACCCGTCCGTGGGCCTGCCCACCAAGTGGGAGCTGCTGGGCCGGGTCGCCGTCCCGACCGATCCCAAGGGCATCGGCCCGGGCAGGACCGACGGGAGCCTGCGTACCTGCTACCAGCACAGCCCCACCGGAGCCCTCTACGCCGCCGCCAACATCATCGGCGCAGGCGCGCTCCCGGGAGGAAAGGCACTCGTCCTCAAGAACCTGACAGCGAAGTCCCCGATGAGGGACCAGGCGCTGGCCACACCATCCCCGAACGACGCAGTAGACCCCTCGCTCAGCACTCAGATCGGCGGGTTCAAGATCGTCTCCTACTCAAGTGACACAGCCACGGTCAGCATCGGCCTCAAGACAACGCAGGACTCCCATACCGCCTACGGCTCGGCCACCTATGCGCTGCGGTGGGAGGGCGGGGACTGGAAGGTCGTCCTGGAGGACAGCACGTATTCGACCTCATTGACCGACCTGAGCGGCTTCGTGCCGTGGACGGGGATCTGACATGCTGCCGATGATCGTTCCCGCGAAGGAATGCCTACCGGTCGACGTCGGATGTGTGGGCGGCGAGCTCGTCAAGAACGCAGCGGTTGCAGCCGCAACCGGCAGCCTGGACCAGCTCCGGGACTCGGTGATCGAGGCGTGGGGGAAATCGATCGCGTGGCTGGGCACCTTCTGGGTGAACGCGGACACCACGCCCGTGATCACTCCGGGCACCGTCGACCAGCAGTCTGACGTGGTGTGGTGGGCGCAGAACCAGCTGTGGTGGTACACCCTCGTCCTGGTGGTCTTCGGCATCCTCGTCGGGGCCGGCCGGCTGGTGTGGGAACAGCGCAAGGAGCACCTGACCGGGATCGTGAAGCAGCTGATCACCTTCATTCTGGTGACAGGCTCCGGGGTGGCGGTGCTCCAGCTGCTCATCACCGGCTTCGACGAGATGGCCAAGGCCCTGCTGGCCAATGCCACGAAGGGGACCGGGTTCGCGCAGAGCGTCGCGGGGATGATCTCCCTGACCGGTGGCCTCGGGGTCCTGCTGGCCATCCTCTTCGGACTGATCGCGGTCCTCGTGTCCCTGGTGCAGCTGGTGATGATGGTGTTCCGCTCCGGGATCCTGATCCTGCTGGCCGGTGGCCTGCCCACCGCGGCGGCGTTCACGAACACCGAGACGGGCAAGCAGTGGTTCCAGCGGTTCTTGTCCTGGCTGATCGCCTTCACCCTCTACAAGCCGGCGGCCGCGCTCTGCTACGCGGTGGCCTTCAAGCTCACCGCCTCGGACATCTTCGCCTCCGCCGATGGCGGAGTGAAGGTCATCGTGGGGCTGTCCCTGATGGTCCTGGCACTGGTGGCGCTGCCTGCGCTGATGCGCCTGGTCACCCCCATGGTCGCCGCTGCGGCCAGCGGGGGAGGGGGCACGGCCGCGATCGGCGCCGCGGCCGGCTCCCTGGCCACCGGCGCGATCGACCGCGCGCTCAGCCGCGGGGGACGCAGCAGCGCTGCCCACACCAGCAACAGCAGCAGCAGCAGCAGCACGAGCAATAGCAGCAAGACCGATCAGCAGGCCTCCGGGGCCACGGCGAGCCCGGCCCAGCCCAAGGCCGCCTCCGCTGCACCCTCTGGGGCGAGCGCGGGAGCAGCGGGCAGCACGGGTGCCGGGGCAGCGGGAACCGGTGCCAGCGGGGCAGGTGCCGCCGCCGGCCCGGCCGGGGTCGCAGCGGCCGTCGGCGTGCAGGCCGTGAAGAAGGGCGCAGCCGCCGTGCAGGGCGCCGCAGAGTCAGCAACGGGCGAAGGCCCGTCCGGAAGCGGGGGGAAGTAGGGATATGAGCGAGCAGACCACATACACGGAGCCGACGTACGGGAACTGGCGGCGGCCGCGCACCGCGGGCGTCGGCAGGCTGGGCGCGCTGGAGACCTGGGCCATGATCACGGCGCTGCTGGTGCTGCTGTTCGTGTTCCGTCTGGCCGGCCCGGTCTGGGGGTTCATCACCTTCCTCGTGATGGGCGTCGCTCTGGCGGTGTTTACGGTGCGGGACCGGCACGGGCAGTCCCGGATCAGCCGCATGGTCGCCAAGCGCGCGCACAGGAATGCCGTGGGCCGCCGTACGAATCTCTACCGCTCCGGCCCGGTGGGGCTGGTCCCGTCCGGGACGGCGCAGCTGCCGGGTCTTCTGGCCAAGTCGCAGCTGCACCAGTTCACGGACTCGTTCGACCGGGCCTTCGCCCTGGTCTTCATGCCTGACACCAATCACGCCACGGTGGTGATCGAGTGCGAGCCCACGGGGCTGGCCCTGGAGGACCCGCAGACGATTGACGCCTATGTGGCGAATTGGGGCGGCTGGCTGTCCGATCTGGGCAAGCAGTCGGACGTCGTGGCGGCGTCCGTGACGGTGGAGACGGCCCCGGACTTCGGGGTCCGGCTGCGCCAGGCCGTGGACACCCGGCGTGACCCGGATGCCCCGGAGGCGACGGTGCAGATGATGGAGGAGGTCAAGGCGACCTTCCCGCAGTCGGCCCCGGTGACCCGGGCCTTCCTCGCCGTGACGGTCACCGCGTGGCGGCAGGGCGCTCCGCGTCCCCGCAAGGTCGAGGACCTGGGGATCGATCTGGGCGCACGGCTGGGCAAGCTCACCGAGCACCTTGAGCAGTGCGGGGCCGGCGACGCGCACCCGGTCACCGCCCAGACCCTCTGCGAGGTGGTGCGCAGCGCCTACGATCCCGCGGTGGCCCGGCACATCGCCGCCGCGCACGCCGAGGAGGTCACTCCGTCGCTGTCCTGGAACGACGTCGGCCCCATCGCCCACAACGCCGGGTGGGAGTGGTACCGGCACGATTCGGGGTTCTCGAAGTCGTGGGTCATGTCGGTGGCCCCGCGGGGGGAGGTGTTCTCGAACGTGCTGGAGGCGATCCTGTCTCCGACCGGGGACGTGGACCGGAAGCGGGTGACGTTCCTCTTCCGCCCGGTGTCGGCAGCGAGGGCGATGGACGTGGCGGAGAAGGACGTCAATGCGGCCAAGAACCGGGCGGCCTCGACCGGCACGCCGAACTTCCGGGCCATCGACGACTACGCCAAGACGGTCCAGACCGCCAGGGAGGTCGCCAAGGACGCGGGGATGCTCAACTTCGGTGTGGTCATCACGGCCACGATCCGCAACGCGGAGGATGCCCTGGCCGTCAGCTATGGGGTGGAGGACCTGGCCGCGGAGTCCCAGCTGACCGTCCGGCCCGCCTATGGGGCCCAGGACACCGCCTTCGCCGCGTCGCTGCCGCTGGGGCTGGTCCTGCCCGACTACGTCATGGTCCCCTCCAAGATCCGAGAGGCAGTCTGATGAACCCGCTGAACCTGCTCCCCAGGCCCGTCCCGCGCAGCCGGCACTTCGGCCCGCTCAAGCGCGGGTACCGGATTGCCGGCGGCGGGTATGCGAACCTGCTGGACCTGCCCCCGGAGTTCCGCGGCTCGTCCCGGCAGGTGTGCGGGCTGTGGCCGTTCTCCTCCGGCTCGGGGGCCCCGCTGGCGGGGGCGCCGCTGGGCCAGCAGATGATCACCGGCCAGGTGGTCGGGCTCGACCACTTCGGAGCCTTCGAAGAGGGCCTGATCCCCAACCCGTCCGTGTACTTCATGTCCAACCCGGCCCTGGGGAAGTCCACCGCCGTGGGGAAGATGTGCCTGTGGCTGGCCTACCGGGGCGTTCCGAGCATGTACCTCGGCGACGTCAAGGGCGAGCACGTCCTGCGCACGCGGAAGGCTGACGGGAAGGTCAACCGCCTCGGCAGCGGGCGCGGCTACCTGAACCCGCTGGACCCTGGGGGCTCGGCCGGGGCGGTCGAGCGGCTGACTGGCACGCTCCGGGAGGAAGTGGCCCGGGGCGCGCACGAGCAGCGCAAGGCCCTGATGATGGCCCTCATCACCGTCTCGAGGGAGTCCAAGCCCTCCGAGCAGGAGGACCTGATCCTGGGCCGGGCGCTGGAGATCCTCTACGACCGGCACGACGGCGTGCCGGTGGTGCGGGACCTGGAGAAGCTGATCGCCGAGGCGCCGGCGGACCTGCGCACGGTGGTCCTCGACCGGGGAGACATGGACCGCTACCTCGACGCCACCGACGCGCTGCGGACTTCCCTGATCGGCATCGCCACCGGCTCCGGCCCGCTGGGGGACATGTTCTCCCGGCACACCACCGAGCAGCTGGATATGACCCGTTCCGTCTGCTTCGACCTCTCGGCGCTGCCCGACACGCAGCCGCAGAAGCAGGCCGCCGGGCTGCTGGCCTGCTGGTCGGTCGGGTTCGAGGCCGTGAACACCGCCCAGGTCCTCGCCGACGCCGGCCTGGAGCCGCGGCGGAACTACAACATCGTCCTGGACGAGTTCTGGCGCGCCCTGCGGGTCGGGCGCGGGATCGTGGACAAGGCCGACTCCCTCACCCGGCTCAACCGCAACGAGGGGGTGGGGCAGATGATGATCTCCCACACCCTCAAGGACTTCGAAGCCGTGGCCGACGAGACGGACCGCGCGAAGGCCAAGGGCTTCGTCGAACGCTGCGCCATGGTCGTCCTCGGCGGGCTCGGCGCCAAGGAGCTGTCCGAGGTCGAGCACTTCCGCCGCCTCACCCGGCAGGAGAAGCGCCGGGTGGAGTCCTGGGCGGACGTGAAGAAGATCACCACCAACCAGCACGGCAGGACGGCCCCGTACGGGCGCGGGAAGTTCCTGGTCAAGCTCGGCCAGGCCCCCGGAATCCCCGTCCAGATGCGCCTGACCGGCGTCGAAGACAGGATCTCGGACACCAACACCCGGTGGGAGAGCCTGCGCAAGCAGGGCGCCTCCACCGAGGAGATCGAGCGGGAGATCTTCGGAGAAGAGGGGCAGGACACCATAGAAGGAGCAGACAGTGCAGCAGCGTAGGACCTCGCACGTCGCCCCGGGCACCTGGGCCCTGTTCATGGGCATCGGCCTGGTGGTCGCCGTCGTCCTGGTGGTCGACGCCGGAGTGTACGGCGGGTCGTGGGTCAGCCGGGACGGGCAGAAGCTGCCCCTGAACCCGATGGAGGCCCCCTTCGGGCTGATCGCGGGCCGCCTCCGCTGGTCGGCGGCGTCCACAGGCTGCCTCGCCGCCGTCCTGGTCCTCATGGCCCTGCTCGTGGCCCTGGTGGCCTGGTTCCGCGTCCGCGCCGCCAAGGGCCGCTCCCGCGTCGACTACAAGGCCGCGCAGATGGGACGGGGCAAGGACATCGCCATGCTCACCGAGCGGGGCGCACGCCGCGCGGCCAGGCGCTTCGGGCTCACCTGGCCCGGGATCTTCCTCGGGATCTCGGTCGCCGGGCTGTCCCGGCTCGTGGCCGACGTCGAATCCGTGGCGCTGTCGATCTTCGGCCCCCGCCAGGGCAAGTCCACCTCCCAGGTCATCCCGGCGGTGCTGGACGCCCCGGGCGCGGTCGTCTCGACCTCGAACAAGCCCGACGTCATCGACGCCACGCGCCTGCCCCGGCGCCTCAAGGGCACCGTATGGGCGTTCAACCCGCAGAAGATCAGCCCCGACCGGGCCAGCTGGTGGTGGAACCCGCTCAGCTACGTCGTGGACGACGAGCACGCCCAGAAGCTCGCAGACATCTTCAAGGTGGCCGGCCGCGGGCCGAACACGAAGGGCGAGGACCCCTACTTCGACAACGAGGGCCGGGACATGCTCGCGGCCCTGCTGCTGGCCGCCGCCCTGGGGAAGAAGCCGATCGTGACCGTCTACGACTGGATCACCGGCGGCAACGTCGGGATGAAGGAGCCCCAGGCCATCCTCGCCGCCGCCGAGGACGGCAAGTACGCCGCCTACGGCTTGGCGCTGGAGGCGCAGCTCCAGCTCGACCCGGGCCAGCGCGACGGCATCGTGGGCACCGCCAAGGCCATGTGCGCGGTGCTCAAGTTCACCGGTGTCCGCGACTGGGTGAACCCGACCGGCCCGGACGACGCCCGCCCCCAGTTCAGCCCCGCCCAGTTCGTCCGGGGCACGGACACCCTGTACCTGCTCTCCAAGGAGGGCGGCGGGTCCGCGGCGGCGCTGACAACCGCGCTGACCGTCGCCGTGGCCGACGCCGCCGAGGCCCACGCCATGACCCAGCCCTTCCGCCGCCTGCCGGTACCGCTGGTGTTCGCCCTCGATGAGATCGCCAACGTGTGCGTCTGGAAGGACCTGCCCGACAAGTACAGCCACTTCGGCTCCAAGGGCCTGCTGCCCATCGCCTGGCTCCAGTCCTACAGCCAGGGGGAGGAACTCTGGGGCGAGAAGGGGATGCGGAAGATCTACTCCTCCGCCACGGTCAAGGTCATCGGCTCCGGCCTGGACGAAGAGGGCTTCCTGCGCCAGGTGTCCTCCACCCTCGGGGAATACCGCTACGACACGGTCAACGTCACTGCCGGGGACCGCCGGAGCGTGTCCACGAGCCCGGACGGCGGCAAGGAGCACATCTGGACCGTGGGCGACCTCGCGGCCATGCCGATCGGGCGGGCCATCGTCAAGCGCGCCGGAGCGCCCGGGGCTCTCATCAAGACGGTGCGGTGGATGGACACCCCGCACGCCGATGCCGTCTGGTTCTCCCTCGACATCAACGACCCCACGCCCGAGAGCGCGAAGAAGGCGGCAGAGGCCCAGGCCCGGCGCACCGCGTGGACGCCGTTCGAGCGCCTGGTGCTAGGCCGCACGGGCGAGAAGCCGGACGCCCTCGTGGACGCCTACCGGGCCGCACTGAACATGCAGCAGAACAGCAGCCTGCAAATGCAGCAACCCATCAACACAGTTCCCCAGCCGATGCCGGCGAAGGCCACGGCTGCCTCGAAGTGGCTTCAGGCGGCACGCCATGACTGAACGCTCCCATATGCCAGAGCCGGTCGACGCCTGGGACGAGTCCCCGGAGGAGGCCGCGGCGGCCGCCGCCGTGGACGGCGGGGAGGACGGGCGAGGCTTCCTGCTCAGCGTCACGGACGTCCTCGCCCAGATCGCCGAGGAAGCCGAGCCCATCAAGGCCGGCCGCTGGCGGTCCCTCGTCATGCACGGCAAGGCACCGGCCCCACTGGACTGGGAGCCACCCCAGTGGGACTACGACGCGGTGGAGGCGTGGATCCACCGGGCCCTGGAGGGCGGAACACTCAAGCCGGCCCCGAAGGCGACTTCCGAGGCGGTCCCCGAGCCCGAGCTGGTGTACGGGTCCACAGCGGAGTGGGTGACCAAGTTCCTGGTGCCGGTCTACCGGCGCCAGCTGACCGCCACAGGGGACAAGACCACCTGGTGCCCGCAGTGGTGGAAGCACGCGGAGGCGATCATCCGCCTCGAGGCCCTGTGGCGGGCGTGGGAGCACCTGCGCCTGGACGGGCGCACCGGCATGAGCGTGTGGCTCAAGGACCATCTGGACCACCATCTGCCGGTCCTCACCGACGCCACCAGCGGCCCGTTCAACGGCTGCAAGCCGGACCGGCACGCGGAGAGCCCCCTGGGCCAGTTCCAACTGGTGGCCCCGCCACCGGCGCTGTTCCCCGACGTGCGCGAATCCAAGGATGAAGGAGGGACCCAGTCATGAGCACTCACCACTCAGACGGCGTGGGCGAGGCAGTGGACGACATGCTGCGCCAGGCGGTCATGGTCGCCGCCCGGATCGGCGAGATCGCCGCCCGGGCCAGGCAGGACCACCTCGCCCAGGCCCGTGCGGCCTCCGAACGGGCAGGCCGCGAGCTCGCGGCCCGCTTCGAGGCCGAGCGCGGGGCGGCGCGCGCCTCCCTCGCCGGGGCCCGGTCCGACTCCTGGTGGGCCGAGGCCGACCCGGAGCGGATCGGGGCCGCGTACAAGACGGCCGTGTCCTGGGCCGGCCAGGACGCGGAGATCGACCAGATGCTGCGGCACATGGACGAGCAGCTGGCCGAGCGCGGCGTGCACGTCACGGCCTCGATGCCGGGCCGGGTCACCGACCTGCTGCGCTCACGGCAGTGGGTCGCCGAGCACGATCCGTTCATGGACGGGGCGTGGACCCGGGAGATGAGCCAGGCCCGCAGCCCAGAGGAGCGGGACCGCCTCAACGTCGCCCTGGTCAGCGCCTGGCTGGCCCGTCCGGAGGCACAGCAGGCCGACGCCGCTGCCAACGAGCTGGAGGCCGCGAAGGCCTGGGCCGCCTCTGCCGACCCGGAGCGGTTCGCGCAGTGGACCCGCAGCCACGCCGCCGCCGACACGGTGGCGGCCGCGCGGTCCGACGAGGCCGAGCTGATCCGCCGCTGGAAGGCCGAGACAGGCCAGCCCGCCGAGGCACAGGCTGCGTCCGTGGAGGCAGACAAGCTCACCGGGGATGCCGTGCGGGAGGCCGGCGCCGCGGACGGCCACCGTGCGGACGGCGACCGGGCCATAGGCCGATCCCAGGGGTGGGAGGGGGTGGCGGACCTGGACGGCCCCTCCGAGGAGGATCTGGTGTGGGCCGCTCGGCAGGAGCAGCAGCGGGAGGAGTCCGGGGCGCACGATGAGTGGGACACGGCACAGCGGCGCGGGGAGTTCGCCGCCTCCCTCCAGGGCCTGGCCGACCAGACTGCCGTGGACGCCCGCGTGCTCGCCGACGTCAGCCAGGGCACCCATCCCCGCCAGGCCGTCGCCGCGGCCCCGCGCGACGCCCCCGCGGCGCGCCCGAACAACAGCGCTGCCCGCAAGGCCCAGCTGACGAAAGGAAGCCGTTGATGCAGCTGAGCGCGAAGGGCTGAGCCCTGAATCTCGCCATCGGGAATGACAACTATCCCTGCGCGTCCTATCGGCTGGCTTAGCAGCCATCACAGGCCGGCAGCACCCCGCTGCCGGATAACGACCGTCCCCAGCATCCTCTTTCTTGGCTGGGGGCGGTCGGTTTTGCGGGCGCCATTCTGTTCTGAACACGCGCTGAAGGGGATCCCCCATCGCTCAAGCCGGGAGGACAGGTCAGAGCGCTTCGTAGCTCTGCCCGTGGGGGCCGACGAGTGCCCGCGGCACACCGTCCACCGCGACGACGGTTCGCCCACTGATCGGCCCGGTGAGCTGACCGGTGATGCTGGGCAGGACGTGCTCGCCCTCGTTGCTGATCCACGTCACGTCCGGCATGGAGCGCATGAGCTCGACGAACCGTGTGCGCCGGTCGGGTTCGAGGTAGACGAGCACGGCGCTGTGGAAGACGACGATCCTCGAGCCGCGGGGTGCCTGGGCAACCAGCGAGGGGACCGTCTCGAGCAGGTCCCCGCGCAGCAGTGCCGGCGGCTCGGCTGCAGCGATGGCCGCGGCAGTGCCGAGCCTGGTGCGCCGGGCGTCGTGCTCTGGCCAGACGAGCGCTTCGAGCCACTCGACCTGGGCCGGGTCGCCGGCGTCGAGAGGGTTGAGGTCGACGCCTGAGCGGGAGACGACCTCGGGCAGCCGGCGCGGGACGCTCACCGGGTCGATGCGGCAGGGCAGCTCGACCGCGCTCGGCCCCGCAGGCGGGTCGAGCGAGACGATGCCGTCCCCGGTGTCATAGCGGTAGCTGTACCTGTCCGGATAGAGGCACAGGCCAGCCGAGGCCCCTGCCTCGATCAGTGCCAGCGGCCCCTCAAGCTCGCTCAGCACCGGCAGCAGCACCGCGCACCGGCCGGCTTCATTGGTCTGCGTGGACCGTTCCCGGATGACAGGCTCCACCTCGGCCCAGTGCAGGACGAGCCAGGAACGGAACTCCTTGTAGGGGGCCGCTGCCGCGCCCTTGAGCCGTGCGGCTGCGAAGACGAGGTTCGGCTGGCGCTTGTGCCGTGGCAGCGACTCGATCAGTCCCAGGACATCCGGGTCCTCGGCGATCGAGGCCGCCCAATCGAAGTAGACGGGCGAGACGCCCCGCGCCTCGACATCCGCGAAGATGCGGTAGACCTCCGAGGTCGCACTCTGCATGAGCCCAACCTATGCCACTGGCTTGCACCCGGGCGCTGCGCAGCGCCAGGCCGACACGCCGACCGACTAACGCCTCACATTTCCGCGCCCCGGGAGGGCCTCCATTCACTCAGTGCACTCGGTATTTGAAGCCGATGTGGGAGCCTGCGAAACCGAGGCGCTCGTAGAAACGGTGAGCGTCGCCACGGGCAGCATCGGAGGTCATCTGGACCAGATCCACAGCAATAGATTCCGCTGCCGGGCCGACGGCCCACTCCATCATGGCTGTACCGATCCCTGACGAGCGCCGTGCGCTGCTCACCCGGACAGCCTCGATCAGGAGGCGGGTTGCGCCCCGTCTGGCCATCCCGGGAATCCTCGTCAGCTGCATCGTTCCGACGATGGCCCCGTGCCCGTCCTCCACAACGACCACTTCGTTCGAGGGATCGGCGAGGATCTCCGCCAAGGCCCGCCGGTACGCCGCCCGGTCACCCGCGGCGGCGACGTCGCCGCGGGCAGCGCTGGTCGGATCGTCCGAGAGCAGGCCCATCAGCTCATCAAGATCGTCCTCTGCCGCACGCCGCAGTGTCACCTCCCCGCTTCGGGTCTCGAGGGCGACAGGCAAGTTCAGCGATGCGAGCATGGCTTCACGTTCCCATGAACGACGGCGCGCCCACGGCATTGCAGGGTCGCCGATGGGCACGCCAGATCACAGGCAGGCAGATCGGCAAGGGCCCTCCTGACCAGATCGCGCGCGGCACCGTGCTCGCGCACACCGGGGCGCTCGGCGAGGTCTGCGGCCACTGCAAGGCGAGGGACTTCGCGGCCTCGGAGGATGCTGGCGTCCTTGACGACGTGGAGAAGCACGTTGGCCGGCGCCTGGCGGCGCCATGCGTCGCCCGGCGCCGTTCAGTCGGCGCGGCCGCGGCGTCCCGCGCGCTGCGCGAACTCGTCGAGCGCCCGGAGCACCTCCTCGGAGCGCCAGTTGCGGCCCATCCTGTGCTTGTTCACCCCCACGACCACGCCCGCCTCCTCGAGCAGGCCCATCGCCCGCCAGGCCGTGGTGGCGGAGAGGCCGAGCTCCTCCTCGAGGACCCGCGAGGTGACCACCGGCTGGCGCTCCAGCAGGTCCATGACCTTCCAGACGGCGTTGTCCCCCCGGGCGGTGACCTTCCCGTTCCAGCCCTCGCGGGCCTGGGCGATGTCGGCTGCCAGACGCCGCCCGTTCTCGATGGCCCGGAACGCGGCCGCTGCTCCCATGCGCACGATCTCGTCAGGCTGGCCCTCGCGGTAGGCGTCCAGTGCCCGGTGGTAGGCGCGCACGTCGACGAGCAGCCCGGCGGAGATCGGCACCGTCACGTTCCGGGTGAGCCCCTTGCCGCGCAGGATCGCTTGGAGGAGCGCGCGCCCGGTGCGGCCGTTGCCGTCGGTGAACGGGTGGATGGTCTCGAACTGGGCGTGGGCGAGCATCGCGTGTGCGAGCACCTGGATGTCGTTGCGGCGCACGAATTCCGCGAGGTCCTCGATCAGGCCGGGCACGCGCTCGAAGCGCGGCGCGACGTAGTCGGCGCCGACTGGACTGCTGGCGCTGGTGCCGATCCACACCGGCTCCTCGCGCCAGCGGCCCGCCTGGGCCGGGTCGGCGTGGGCCATGAGGGCCCGGTGCATGGCGAGGATGCTCTCCGGGGTCGTGTCGTCGGCCGCGGCCAGGGCAGCGCGCATCGCCGCGACGTTGTCCACGACGAGGGTCGCGTTGCGCTTGGAGGTGTCGCCGAGCTCGGCCATGGCGACGCTGCGCGCGCTGGCCGAGACGTTCTCGATCATCGACGAGGAGACAGACTCGGTGCGCAGCAGGACCGAGGCGAACGGCGCGAGCCCGGACCCGAGCTCGGCGTCGAACTCGCGCACGGCCACGGCCGCGTCCTCGAGCTCGGCCGCGAGCCTGCCCGAGGGCGCGTAGGACGCCGTGCCGATCAGCGCCGGCACCGCGGCACGGTACCTCGCGGTCCGCTCCCCCAGCGCTGCGCGCGGGCCGAACTCGTGGCGGCTGGTCCACTCAAGCGGCTCATCCACAACAGGGGGCCACGCCGCTGCGGGGACTTCCTGCACGGTCATCCGCCCTCCAACCTGAGAATCCATTCCGACGATCTTTTCAACTACCGTCCTAGTTGAAAAAATTCTAGCAGGATTTTTTCAACTGGTTTCGGACATGAAAACCGCAAGCGGACTCCGTTCCATCTGCGCGAGGCACAGGTCGGCCGCTCGAGGTCGGGGCATTCCGCCGTGTCGTGGCCGCACAGCTGTGCCGAGGGGTCCCCATGGCCGACTATGGGGCCATGAAGAAGCTCCTGCTGATCGTCCTGTGCTTCATCCTCCCGCCCCTGGCCGTGTTCTTCCACGAGGGCCTGACCCGCAAGGTGCTCTGGGCCATCCTGTGGCAGCTGCTCGGCCACGTGCCCGGCATCATCTACGGCATCTTGGTCGTCACCAAGGATCCGGCCAAGTAGGCCTGCGAAGGCCGACAACCAGAGGAGGCATTCCTGTGTTCGAGGAAAGGGTCGAGGGCGAGGACCTCGTCAGGCGCATCGAGGGACAACACCCAGTATCTGGAGCGTGTGGAGGAATACGACACCGAGCGGGTCGCTGAGATCCGCTCGGCCGGTCGGGCAGCCGGCAGGAACCTCGGCAGGAAGGTCACGACCCACCGCACCCCACCGCGCGACGGAGTCGTGGTCATGTACGTCGGGATCGCCGACTTCACCGATGAGGAGCACGAGCGGATGGACCGCCAGTCGGCCGAGCTCGTCAATGAGGCGCTCAAGCACAGCGGATGGCCGCCGACCGGCTGAGATACCGACCGGCGCGAGCGGAGGCCCACTGACGGATCGCTGAGCGAATCGTCCATCTGCCCGATCAAAGGATCGTCGGCTAGTGGTCGGTTCCGCCACGGAAGTGAGCGAGGGCTTCGGCAAGTGTCGGAGAACCCTGGTCTGAGCGCCGGCGAAGGAACCCTAGGATGTCCCAGACCTCAGGGGATTTCAGATCCTCCCGGTCCAGAACGAGAACCGGGAGGCCCCACGCGTCGACATTCCAGCGCCAGGACGACTGCTCCTCGCACAGCAGGTCGCCCACGTAGTAGGCAACCTCGGCCATGATGGGGCCGTCGATCTGGATCTCCCGGTTGGTGATGGCGCGGTCGAGAACCTCGACGCCGTCCGCGCCGCGCAGGCTCAGCCCGTGGAGAGCCGCCCACTGGACCAGGAGCGGATAGGAGCCGATCCGGGGCACGTCGACGGTCCTGAAGCGGTCGGGCTGGTCCGGGTCGACCGGCTCGTACGCGGCATAGCCGCGCTTGGGGTAGTCCCCACCCCACGGGCGCGGCAGGCGCCTCATCCGGCGACCCCGATCAGAGTCCACGCGGCCAAAGTACCAGCGACGAGCACCATTCCACACGCGTCCGGTGCAGGATCGCCGAACGGCACGCGGACCTTCGGTTCCGGTTCCGTCCTCAGGGGTGCTGTGCTTCCCCTTTGCCGAGCATGAACCCGAGATTCTTCCTCAGGTCCTCGGCGGATTTTGGATCGAGGACCAGGCTGAGGTTCCTTGTCCCGTCCTGAGGATGAGTCGTCTCGACATCGAGCTCGATCATGTTCCGCCCATCGAACGTCTTCGCGACGTGATGGGCAACCACCTTGGGCGGAACGTCGGCACCCATACGGAGGTAGTGAGTCCTGGAGTCCAGGAGCCACATTTCACCGCCCATCAGGCGTCTGAGATGTGCATGGCAGACAGGTGCCTGCTGCAGCGGGGCGAAGTTGTAGGTGAAGACATCACTGGACGAATTGGGGCAGTGGAGCACACGGCACTCGGGCATGCCGTCAACCTATTCCGGTTCTCCTTGGCTCGCCACGTGCTCTGCCTTGGATTAGTTCCTCAGTACGGGGACGGATCCATAATGAGGGGCTGTAAGCGGGCAGCGCTACGGATGTTCGGGGAAGGCGCCCGCGGTACGCCAGGCCTCGCCGGAGTCGTCGAGGTCGAGCTTGCAGTTGCGGAGTCTGGCTATGAAGTTCCGCCGGGCGGAGAAGTCATTGGTCAGCTGGACGTAGTTGAGGCCGTCGATATCGCTCAGGGGTCTGACGTCCCCTACGCGGACCAGGACGACGCCCTTCTGGTTCAGTGCCATGGCCCAGCCGGCTTCGAATACGACATTCTGGCGGGCCTGACCGTGCGGGACAGCCTCGCGGGGATTGTCGGTGGGTGTGCCGTATTCGGGCTTCACGCGGCCGAGGTCGTCAGGCGTCATCAGCACGACGACGGCGTCCGCCATCTCGATGCCTGCACGGACGATGTCCAGGGTATGCGGGCTTCCGCTGTCGACTCCGCGGAGGGCGTCGGTCCATGTGACGATTCGGAGATCGAGGGCGTCGAGGAACTGCGCCAGGGCCTTGTAAGCCTTGTCGTCCCTTCCTCGGACGACGAAGACGTAGCGTTTGGTCTTTGCGGCGTGGTCATAGGCCGAGGCGTGCGCGGGGGCTGTGGTCCTTGGTCTCTTGAATGACCTCCGGTCCGTGGTGTCGGTTGCCGTTCGCTTGGACGCTGGGGCCGGGGCGCTGCCTCCGGTGTCGCGGTCGAGCTGCCTGTAGAGGTCCACCGACTCGGCGCTGCCGCGGCGGAACGCGGCAGACATTCCCGATTGGGGGAGCCTGCATATTCAATGAGGTCGACCAGGTCGTCGCTTCCGCGGGCATTGAGCTCCCTGACGAGATGGGTGGCCTTGCGCATCTTGTTGGGGCTGCTTGACGGGTCGAGGGGAGCGACGTCAAATCGGAGATAGAGCCCCTCGATGATGGAGTGCGTTGCATTCAATTCGAGCAGCCGCGCAAAGGCCTGTTGCGTTGCTCCGCTCAGTACCGCCATGGTTCTCCCCCGAAGTCGATTTGCTGAACCGATACTAAGGCCGGAGGGACCGCGTGCTTCGGACCAGGGGAGGCACGGGTCTGAGAGGCGCCCCTTAGCCGGCCGACCAACGCGCCGTGCGGCACCTCACCATGTTGCCAACCGGCTCGGCGCCGACCAGAGGAGCGTTTACCCGGCGCGAGGACATGTCCGGTGAAGGTACGACAAGCGCACCTCCGAGTCACCGAAGCACCGCCTCATGAGTGGTCCTGAGTCAAGCCCCGTCACCCTGGTCCTCGTTCTGGTTGACATAGTCACTCGGGGAGCGTCATGCCGAAAGACTAGGCGTTTGGAATGACATCCCTCAGCGTCCGCGTCCGCGGTCCCTCTCGGGGCCTGCGCTGCGTGCGCCGGACTGGGTCTGCTCTGGGGCATTGCCGGGGGCAGTGGTCGGGGCGTCCGGGAACGACTGGGCGACGAGGCGTTGCACCGTCTCCTCCTCGCTCTCAACGCGTGGTGCGGCGGCGAGCCAGCGGGACCCGGCGGCCGGGGCCTGCTCAGTCGCGTGCTGGGTCTGGAGGGCCTGGAGGTCTGCTCGGACGATGGTGAGCTTGTCCATGGCCGCGGCCCTGACACGCTCGGCGTCGCCGAGTCTGCCGGCGGTCTTGTGCATGTCGTGGATGGCGCGCATGGTGTTGCGCAGTTGCGCCAGCAGCAGGGCGTGGCCGGCTGCCGTGGACGGTCCCACGGAGGTCTGCATCAGCAGCATGCCCGCGCCCTTCGCGCTCGGCATGGGCGCGTGCTCGACCCCGGGCGGGAAGCGGCGCAGCTGGGCCGTGCGGGCCAGCGCCTTGGCGGTGGCCGCCAGCGGACCAGGCACCGCCTCGGTGCGCAGGCTCCAGGCGGCGAAGGCACCGGAGGTTTCGCGCGCGGCCTGGGCCCAGAGGGCGTCATCGTCGAGCGGAACCGTCTTCATCCGCTCGTAGAGCTGGCCGACTTCGGCGGTGGCCTTCTCCCACTCGGCAGCGGTGGGCTCGTGGACCTCGCGGCCCTCGGTGGTCGGGCGCTTCCCCTGGGCGGCCGCCTGCCATTCGGCAAGGGCTGCGGCCACGGTCTCGTCCGTGACGTTCCAGCCCTTGCGCAGCTGCGGCAGGGTCAGGTCCCGGGCGATCTTTCCGCCGCCGAACCACACCGGCCTCTCCGCCCTGCTCTCCGGCCGGAGGGCGACTGAATAGCCGGCAACGGCCCCGGTGCCGCCCTGGGCGAAGCGGGGTCGCACGAGGACCCCGGAACGGCGCAGGCGCCGGACGAACTCGGCCTCGTCCATGCTCGCGGTGGACGCCGCGCGCAGGACCCGCTGGAGCCGGTCACGGTCCAACTCTGCCGCGCCCATCGCGACGGTCCGCTCCCGTTCCTTGGGGTGGTAGCCGCGCTCGGCATGCGGCCCGCGCACGACACGCAGACCGTGCTCCTCCTCGAGCTCCGCGCAGGCGTCCTGGGCGCGCTTGAAGTCCTTGTGCTGGCTCCACCGGGTGCCGTCCTCCCGGACCATGGAGACCGCAACGTGGATGTGGTCATTGCCCGCCTTGCTGGACCCATGGTGGATGGCAATCCACCGGCACGGCGGCTTGCCGTCGCTGCCGGTGAAACCCATCTTCTCCGCGAAGCCGTGGGCGATCTTCCCCCACGCTTCATCACTGAGCTGTCCTTCATCGGCGGACAGGCTCAGCGAGACGTGGAAGACGTGCCTGGCCCCTTCCTTGCCGGCACCGAAGACGGACTTGGGGATGTCCATCTCGCGGCCGAGAGCAAGGGCCGAGTCGGCGTCCAGGCGCTGCCCGACCTCGACACTGACGATCGACTCGGACGCCGCGAGCAGACGCTGGTCCCTGTGTTCGTTGGAGCGACCCGGGCCCACCAGGTAGTTGATCAGCCCGACCATGCGGTCGCCCTTGGTGACGTTCGGGATCATGGGCGCATCACCTGCACCACGGCCTCGTCAATGCGGGCCATGAGACGACGCGCAACGGCCACCGCCGCGGCGGCGTCATCGGGGAATTCCCCGGTCGCATTCGCGTGCCGGGCGATCTGGTTCATGTTGTTCGAAACAGCCCCGAGAAGGGTCCGGATCCCGAGCAGCTCCTGCGCGAGGTTGCGGCGGTCGAAAGCAGTCTCCCCCGGCTGGGCCATGGCGCTCTCGAACAGCAGACGCGGCGCCGTCACACCCTGCTGCTCGGCCTTGACGACGACGGCGGCCTTCTCCTCCGGGGAGCACCAGACCTTGATGTACTCCGTACGCCCGCCCTTCTCGTTGTCACGGCGCGACTTGCCGAGGCGGCGTACCGTCTTGGCCTCGCCCATGACGCTCCTTCCGGCCCAGCGCAGCGACCCCAATCCTCGGGGACTCACACGCCAGTGTGCCAGAAGCCCGACCCCAGGTCGAGCTTCCAAGCAATTTACGGGCACGTAAATGTATAGCTTGCTCCTCCCCGGGGGATCCGTCGGTTTCCGAAACCCTCGGATCGGCGACCACAAAACCATGCCGCACAGGGGGTGCTTCGTTAGGCTGGTGCCATGGACCTTCAGCAGATCGAAGAGGCCGCGAACCGCAAGCTGGAACAGGACCGGAACGACCGGATCACCGCCGTGCGCGAGTACGCTGCGGCTGCCAAACGCAGCGCTGAAGCCCGCGCCGAACTCGCCGCCGCCGACGAGGACCACCTCGCCAAGTACCGCGCCGCCATCCGGCACGGCTGGACCGAATCGGACCTGAAGGGATTCGGCATCGAGCCGCCCACCAAGAAGCTCGGCGGCCGGCCCCGCAAGCCCCGCACCGCGCCCCGGTCACGCACCCCCGAAACCGTGCCGGAGTCCCCCGCAGTCGAGCACTGACCGCTGCCGTCCTGCCGGCCGCCGTGGTCACCTGAAGAGGGCCTAGGACGAGGCCCTGGGCGGCCGGCATGGGGGACGGAGCGGAGGGGAACCGGCGGACGGTTCCCTCCTTCTAGGACGGCTTCATTCCGCGGACGCCGAATCGTGCGAACCATGCGGACGGGCCCACAAGGATTCCCGCAGCACCCAGCCCGCGATGACACAGACGCGGGTCACACACTGCCGACGGCTACCGCCCCCGGCCGAGGTCCCTCCGCTGGGCCGGGGTGTGCCCCTTCGCTTCCTCTCCCGAGCGTCCCCCGCCGCCCCGGGCGGCGCGCGGGAAAGTGACCGCCACGAGCCCCGCAAGGGCCCGCGTCTCCTCGTCCAATCCGTCCGGCTCCGCCGCAGCGGCGGGCTCAGCCGGGCCGCTGCGCGCGGCGATCGCAGCGTCCACCCGTTCCACCTCAGCACGGGCGGCCGCGAGTGCCTCGCCGTGCTTGAAGGGCCGGTCGAGCATGGCCTCGGCCTCTGCGATCTTCCCCTCGGCCTCCGCCGCCCGGTCGGCCGTTCGCTGCGCGAGCCGCGGCAGGCCCGCGACGCGGTTCTCAAGCTGGCGGATGGTCCCGAGGTCGGCCTTGATCAGGGCGTCCCGGTCGAGCTCGAACGACGTCCGCGGCACACCGTCCAGGCTCAGCTCGGCGGTCGGCTTCTGTCCCGGGAACGGGGCGATGAGCCGGGCCCGGACCGCGTGCCCGCCGACCTCGGCGAGAACGCCGAGGTCGGTGCGCGCGTACGGGTTGATCACGTGGTGCGAGTTCGCCGCAGCCCAGTCCTGCACGGCCGCGGCCGCCTCCGTCCGTGACGTGAACCGCGCGCCCCGGACGGTCATCGCGAACGCCTCCCCGGACGTGTCCACCGCCCGCTCGGCGGCGGCCTCGATGAGGGGCAGGTCCGCCGTTGCCGAGGCGAGGGCGGTGCGCTCGGCGGCGCGGGTGTGCTCGACCGCGACGAGGTTGCGGTGGTGGGCCCGCTCGAGCCTGGACAGCCGGTTGTACTCCTGGTCGGCGTTGGCCTTCTCCAGCACCAGCGGGTTGCCCGAGGTGATGGCCTTGGCCTGGGCGAAGGAGAGCGTGTTGTCCCCGATGTCCTCGATCTCGCGCACGTCGAGGCGGCCCTTCATGATGGCGTTGATGAAGCGGCTCTTCCGCTCCAGCCCCTGCCACATGAACGAGTCGAACGACCCGACAGTGACGAACTGCGAGATGCGCACCTCGGGGTTCTGGTTGCCCTGGCGGATGATCCGCCCGTGGCGCTGCTCGACGTCGGCCGGCCGCCACGGGGCATCCATGTCGACCAGATGGACCGCGCGCTTCTGGATGTTCGTCCCGACGCCCATCTTCTGCGTCGAGCCGACCAGGACCGCGATGTGCCCGGCCCTCGCCTCGGCGAACAGCCGCGCCTTCTCCGAGTCGTTCTTCGCCTCGTGCATGAACCGCACCATGTGCCCCGGCACCCCGCGCACGACAAGCTGGCGCTTGAGCTCGTCGTACACGTTCCACCCCTGGCCCGGGGTGCCCTGGTCGCAGAAGACAATCTGCAGAGCACCCGGCACGGGGTCCGGCTCCCCCGTCGCCGGATCCGTGTACACGGCGTCCTTGTTCTCGGCGTAGACCCGGGCGATGAGCGCCGCCGCGGCGGACGCCTTCGTCTCCCCGAAGGGCTCCAGCACCGGGTCGACCAGGCGCATGTCCAGGGCGGCCTTGCGCCCGTCCGTGGAGACCTTGAGCATGTTGTCCTCACTCGGCTCCACACGGCGGGCCTCGATCGCGTCGACGCGCTCCCCGATCCGGGCGATGTACTCGGTCAGCTCGGGGGTCGGCTCCACCGGGTGCAGCTCGGGCGCCCGGTGCCCGTCCACGGCCCGCTCCGCCAGGGCGGGGACGGGGAGGTGCAGGTCCTCGGCGGTCTTGACGTCGGCGAAGGTGTGGAACAGGCGCAGCAGCTCGGGCACGTTCTGGAACTTCGCGAAGCGCGCCTTGAGCTTGAACCGGTCGCCGCCGGCGACGGAGAGCTCCATCTCCTCCACGACCTGTCCGAACGTCGCCGCCCAGGTGTTGAAGTCGCCGATCCCTGCGTCCTGGAGCAGGTCCGGGCGCAGGTAGCGCTGCATCACGTACATCTCCGTGACCGAGTTCGCGATGGGGGTCGCGGTCGCCCCGGTGATCACCCGCCGGCCTTCCCGGGAGCGCAGGTACTCGGCCTTCATGTGCAGGTCGGAGGCGCGCTTGGAGCCCTGGATCGCCGCACCCGGGATGTTCGAGGGCGTGTCGAGGTTCTTGTAGTCGTGCAGCTCGTCGACCACGAGGTAGTCGATGCCCGACTGCTCGAAGCTCAGCCCCGGATCGGTCGGCTTGTCCAGCAGCGCCTTGACGGTCTCCTCGCGGGCGAGGATCCGCTTCTCCATCCGCTTCACCAGCCCGGCCCCGGCCATCCCCGCACCCTGGGCATGGGCCTTGACCGCTTCGAGCTCGGCGCGCAGCCTCTCCAGCTCGCGTTCGGTGTAGGAGGCCTGAGCCTCGTCGCTGAGCGGGAGGCGTTCGAAGGCGGTGCGGGTCATGATGACCGCGTCCCAGTCGTTCGCAGCTACGCGGGCGACGAAGCGGCGGCGGCGGTCCTTGGCCAGGTCGTCGATGGAGGCGGCCAGGATGCGGGCCTGCGGGTAGAGCTGGAGCCACTCCCGCCCGAACTGCTCGAGCATGTGGTTGGGGACCACCACGGCAGGCTTGTTCGCCAGGCCCAGGCGCTTGAGCTCCATCACGCCCATGACCATCTCGGCCGTCTTGCCCGCACCGACCTGGTGGAACAGCCCGACGGCGGGCTCGGCGACCATGCGGGCCACGGCCGCGCGCTGGTGCGCCCGCGGGGTGAAGTCCTTCGCCAGCCCCGGCAGGGTCAGGGCCTGCCCCTCGGCGGTGTAGTCGCGCAGGACGATCGCGTTGAACCTGTCGTTGTACTCCCCCAGCAGCCGGGTCGCCCGTTCCGGGTCCTCCCAGACCCATTCGCTGAAGCGCTCCTGCAGGGCCTGGGCCTTCTCCTGCGCCGCGGCGGTCTCGACCTGGTTGATCACCCGGCGCCCCTCTGCCTCGTCGGTGGCGCGGACGGAGCGCTGTTCGAGCAGCTGGGCGAAGATGTCGGAGGCGGGCATGCGTCCGGTGCCCCACTCGCTCGTGGCCAACAGGGAGTGGCGGCCGGCCTTCACGTCCCACATCGAGCCCGTGCCCACGACGCTCGCCCGGGGGTCGGCGAGGATCTCCTGCAGGAAGGCCTGGTGGTCTGCCGGGCTGATCCACACCGCGCCGATGCGGGCCTCGACCTCGTCCATGCGCAGCGGCTCCGGCTGCACGGCGCGCAGCGCCGAGACGTTGCCGGCGAACCGCCCGTCGGCCTCGGCGGCGGCCTCGGCCTCGCGCAGCTTGGCCCGCACGTTCCCGGACAGGTACGCGGCCCGGGTCTCCAGCTCCCCCGTCTTGGGATCCTCGTAGACGGACTCGCCGAGCCGGGTGCGGGCGTCGGCCTCATCGGTGCCCAGCAGGTGCGCGACAGTGGCCAGGTCCACCTCCCCGGTGGTGTCCAGGGTGATCGCGAGGGCGTCCTCGGCCGTGTCCGCGCCGAGCACGGGCCGGCGCGGGGCGACCTGCCGCGCTGCCAGGAGCGGGGCCTCCTTGGCGGTGCCGGTGCTCTCGTCGTACTCCTCGAGGGCGAAGACGACCGGGCTCCACGGGTCCTGGCGGAACTTGGCCACCGCCAGCGGCACGCGCCGGCTCATGATCGGCTCGCCGTCCTCGTCCACCCGCCCCGTGGGGGTGAGCTTGAACCTGTTCACCGGCCCGTAGGCGGCCGTGTACTCCCGGTACTGGGTCCGCAGCCGCTTCGCGTGCGGCGTCGGTCTCCGGGGTGTCGTCGACATCGGCCGCCTCCAGCTCCAGCAGGGACCGGACGGAATCGCGCAGGCCGAGCAGGGCGGTGAGCTCCTCGGCCTGC
Organism: Sinomonas atrocyanea; assembly: GCF_001577305.1. Taxonomy (NCBI): domain Bacteria; kingdom Bacillati; phylum Actinomycetota; class Actinomycetes; order Micrococcales; family Micrococcaceae; genus Sinomonas; species Sinomonas atrocyanea. The sequence continues at coordinate 51,649 of NZ_CP014519.1, read as the reverse complement.
GACCCCGCCTTCACCCGCGCGCCGCCCGATGCGGTGACGGTGAGGCCGGGGACGGGGAAGTCGATGTGGGCGCCGTCCTGGACGACGGTGAAGCCTGTCTCGGTGCGGGTCAGGTGGCCTTCCCACATGCCCCGCTCGGCGGGCACCCATGCTGCCCGCTCGGCGGTCTGCTCCGCGCTGCGGGCCGTCATGCCCTTCCCCTCGGCCAGGGCCCAGTCGGCGATCCCCGTCAGGGCCTCCTCCAGGCGCGCCGGGATGGCGGAGAGGTCGTCCGTGGTCAGGGTCAGCGTCGCCTCCCCGTACATCCCGTGGCCGACGTGCAGGTCCCCGAGGAGGTGCTCGGGGTGCTCGTCGAAGTACGCGTTGACCCGGGTTGTCTGCCCGTCGATCCGCTTGGCGTGCACCGTCTCCCACAGTGTGCTCGCCGGCTCCTGCCCAGGCTCGCGGCGGCGGAAGACCAGCAGGTCGGTCAGCGCCTCCGTGCCGGCGGCGCGGCGGTGCGCCCCGGTGGGCAGGCGGACCGCGCCGATCAGGTCGGCCATCGCGTTCATCTCCCGCCGGGCGGCAGGGTTCCCAGCGTCCAGGGTGAACGACGACGACAGGACCGCCACGAGCCCGCCGGGGCGGGTCAGGGCCAGGGACTTGATGATGAAGTGGTTGTGCATCGAGTGGCCGCCCGCGTTGTGGCGGGGGTCGTGGAGCACGAGGTCGGCGAAGGGCACGTTGCCCACGACGGCGTCGAAGTGCCCGGCGCGGTAGCGGGTGTCGGCGAACGACTCGTTGCGCACCTCGGCGTGGGGGTAGAGCTTCTGCGCGATCCCGGCCGTCACCGGGTCGAGCTCGACCCCGGTCATCCTCGCCCCCTCCGGGGCGAGGCCGATGAACGTCCCGGCCCCGGAGCCGGGTTCGAGGACCTCGCCCTCGGTGAACCCGAGCCGGGCCAACGTGCCCCAGACAGCCTTGGCGTAGGCGGCGTCGGTGTAGTGGGCGTTGATGGTCGTCCGCTTCGCCGCGAGGTACTCGCGCTCGCTCAGCAGCTCCTTCAGCTCCCGCCGCTGGACGGCGTGCTCGGGCCGGTCCTCATCGAAGATCTGCCACACGCCCTGCGCACCCCAAGAACCCCACCGCGCCAGGCGTGACCGCTCATCCGCAGTAGCCGGCCGGTCCTCGGCCTGCAGCGCGCGCAGGGTACGCAGCGCCTCGAGGTTCGCCTCGACCCTCGCCTTCGCACCCGATGGGGCGAGGTCACCCTGTCCGGACGGAACGAAGCGGTCTAGTCGAGCTCGTCCTCCTGCGAGCTCTGGTGCTCGTGCCGGTTGATCCACGCCAGCAGGTTCGAACCCGGGTCGCCCGGGTCCTCGTCCTCCTCGTCCGGCTCCTCCGTCTCGGGCGGGGCCAGGATCTCCGCCCGGGCGACCTCCTCGGCCTGGTTCCGGGCCGCGTTCAGCCGCCCGACCTTCTCCAGGTACGCCTCCCCCGGCACGTCCGGTCCGGCGATCTTCACCTCGAGGTCCAGCACCATCTCCATGGCCAGCTTCCCCAGGCCCGTGAAGAATGCTTCCGGGTCCTCCAGCGCCGCGTACCTCCCCGGGCACGCCTGCTTCCACATCGTCTCGGCCTGCCTGCCGTACCTGTTCATCCCGCTCCCCTTCCGATGCTCCCCACAATGCCTCCAGGTCGAAGCTCAGCTGCCCCTCGACCCTCTTGCCGGTCTTCCTGGCCACGCGGCCCCCTCCGATGTCGGCTGGCGTCTCCGCCCGCCACGCTAGCCAAAGGAGGGAAACAGGCCGTGTCACATGAACCACACCTGCAATGCCCGGAGCCTGTCGGCTGGGTTATGACAAGCTATCCGGGGTTATAGGAAAAACCCAATAGCTGCGGATAAGTCTGTACAGTGTCACTGTGGAACCGCAGCTGAACCCCTACAACCCCGGATCCGGCGTGCCTCCGCGCTTCCTCGCAGGCCGCGAGGCCGAGATCCGCGCCTTCGACCTCCTCGTCGCCCGGACAGAGCTGTCCATGCCGGCTCGGCCCATGGTGCTCAGCGGACTCCGCGGCGTGGGGAAGACCGTGCTGCTGAACCGGCTCAAGGGCATCGCCGACCACCACGGCTGGCTCACCCTCAAACTCGAGGGCCGGCCCGGGGAGGAGGGGGCGCGGGACATCCGCAAGGCGCTCGCCCGCGAGCTCCAGGTCGCCTCCCGGCGCTACGTGTCCCAGATCGGGGTGGGGCCGGTCAAGGCGCTCCTTCGGACCGTGACCTCCTTCAGCGCCACGATCGGGATCGAGGGGATCTCCCTCGGCGTGGACGTCGACCCGGCCCGGGCCAGGACCGGGCACATGGACATCGACCTGCAGGACGTCGTCGAAGACGTCGGGGCAGCTCTGCGCGGGCTGCGGAAGGGCTTCGCGGTGTTCATCGACGAGATGCAGGACGTCGACGACGAGCTCCTGGCTGCCCTCGTCACCGTCCAGCACCACGCCGTCCAGAACGAGCTCCCGTTCTTCGTCACCGGCGCCGGGCTGCCCAACCTCCCCGCGCGGCTCGCCGACGCCCGCAGCTACGCCGAACGGCTCTTCGACTACCGCCAGATCGGCAAGCTCGACCCTGACCAGGCCGCCGAATCCCTCACCGTCCCCGCCTCCCAGATGGGCCAGTCCTACAGCGACGACGCCCTCGCAGCCGTGCTGGAGGCCTCGGGCCGGTACCCGTACTTCATCCAGGAATTCGGATCCGCCATGTGGGAAGTCGCCACCACCAGCCCGTTCACCGGCGACGAAGCCCACGAGGCAGTCCGCATCGGCCAGCAGCGCCTCGACGCCGGCTTCTTCCCCTCCCGCTGGGACCGGGCCACCCCGCGCGAACGCGACTACATGAACGCCATGGCCGCCGACGGCGACGGCCCCTCCACCACCGGCGCCATCGCCGCACGCCTCGGCAAGAAGGTCACCAGCCTCGGACCCACCCGCGCCCAGCTCATCTCCAAAGGCCTCATCTACCCGCCCGAATACGGGCAGGTCGCCTTCACCGTCCCCGGCATGGCCGGCTTCATCGAACGCCAACACCAGGAACTCGACGAGCTCGGGTGATGCACGGGGCTTGAGACCGGCCCGTCAGGCCGTCAGCGTCGATAAATGTCAGAGGGTCCGATTATCTTCCGCCTATGGATCTCATCTCCGACCTCAACCAGTTCCTCCTCTGGTCTCAGACCCCCCTCGGAGCAGTGGCCGTCGGCAACCTCACGGCGGCAGCGGCCACCGGCACGGCCCTGGCCATCGTCGGTTCGATCAGGTCGATCCCACGTCGCTTCGAACGGTGGCTCGAGCGAAGGGCGGCACGGCTGTGAGGCGCGACCAGGCCCTGGCCTGTGTCACGTCAGGTGACCATCGTCAGGCGTCTCGGCGTCTGATCGCCTCGATGTAGGCCCGGCGAGCGGCGTCACTGCGGGAGCGATCATGCCGGGAGGCAATGGAGACGCCTCTGTCGTGCCGTGTCGGGCGGCCCTTCCACGCTTCGAGCATTGCCTTGCCGGCATCGGCCCGCGCGGCTGAGACCAGGGTTTCATAAGCAGCACCGATCTCTGGGTCTGCATGGATGTCGAGCAGGGCGCAGTAGTAGGACAGCCGCGATTGGATATCGCTGATGTGGGTTGTGATGCTCTGGCGTGCTGAAGCGGAGCCGTCCCGGCGGCGCACAAGATACGGCGCTTCCAAGTAGTCCTCGACTGTGCGCAGCGCTTCGCTGTAGATCTCTGCCCGTCGTTCCTTCCGGGCAGCCGCCTGCTGGATGCTGTAGCCGATGACGGCGACGATCGCAGCAAGGATCGCGGCGATGACAGTCGCAATACCGTCCCAGCTGATCGGCTCCATCACCGCTGTCGCGCCGACTGAAGGAAATGGCGTCGGAGTCGGAGTCACTGTGTCCTCCCTCGATAGCCGTGGGGCGCCTCCGGTGCCAGCCATCTCCCTCCCCGGTGACCTCCACTGTGGCGCCAGTAGGTTTCGAAGAAGAGGTGGTCGCCGGCAAGGTCGAGGAGCGCGAGCAGGCCGGCCTCTGCTGTCCAACGCCGCTCAGGGGGATCTCCCGGGTAGAACAGGCAGAGGCTGCCATCGGGCATGCGGTGGGGCGAGGCCAGCCCACTGTCTGCGAACACCCGCGGATAGTCCTGGGGCTCCAGTCCGTAGGTGTCGTACAGAGGGCTGGCCTCGAAGCGGATCTCAACTGGAACGGGCTCTTCGCGGCCGGGGATGTCGAGCCCTTCGTGCCGGTAGATGAGGTAGCCCGGATGTAGGTGAGCCGTGACGGTGTGACCGTAGTGACGCCGGGCATTGCGCTGGAACGGAAGCCTCCAGACCGGGTCAGCACCGTACCACGGGCGAACTATGCGCCCCATGAGCGGATGTTTCCACGGCTTCGGCCTGCTGACGAACCCGTTCCCGTCAGGAGGGCAGGAGCGCCGAAACTCTTGCTGTCCTTGCTCTTCTCGTCGAGGACCCGGCGTGCTTCCTCGCCCATCACGGCGGTCGCACTCGGACGCGGCATCACTTCGGGGTCGTTGAAGAACTTGGCGAGCTCATCGTGGGCGAGGACCGGGTAGCCGGCCTGCTCGTACTCGATAGCGCGGTCGAGGTTCTCCAGTGCGCGGGTGAGACGCCGGATAGCTTCCGTGCGCGTGCCGTTGAGTTTGATGGGCTTCGCCGCGACGCCCGCGGGGTCGGGTGTCTCTCCACGGGAGAGCTGGGCGATCGCGTGGTCAAACCATCCGCGCAATCCGGGAATCAGTGCAGTGGGGGCCACGATGCAGTCGAGCGCAAGTGCCTTGATATTCCAGGAACAGAGCAGCTTGCCGTTGCTGCGGTTCCAGTGCTTCAGCAGTCGCACTGTGCGCGCGAAACGTGCCTGTGTGGCCTTATTCGCGATGCTGATGAGTTCGGTGTGCTTCTCAGGGTGGGAGCGGTCCCAGCTGTCGAACCGAGGGATGTAGAGGCCCGCGCCGCCGGGGTTGTCGAGGGCGACGATCACGTCTGCGGTGAAGTCCGGTCGCCCTGGGGCGACCGGGTCGCGGAACCGCACGAGAAGGGAGCGCTTGCGGCCCTCGACCTCGACTGCGAGGTCACCGTACCGCCCTTTGAGCCCGTGGCGGATGGCCTCTGCCGCGCGCTCCTTGAGCGCTTTCGGTCCGCGCTTGCCCGGACCGTACTCGTGGTCGGGGTCAGGAATGACGACCCCGAGGTCGACGTCGGTGAGCGGCGTGAGCGCGTCGCCGTGGGCGATGCTGCCGTTGAGGTAGGTACGGCTGCCGGTGAATTCACGGCGAAGGGCAGCGCCGACTGCAGAGCGGCGCTCCCGTGCTTCGTCAAGTTCCTCGGCTGAAACCTCGATCCTGGACCGGGCCTCGTTGGCGAGGTGTTCCAGAGTGATGGTGGGGCTGATGACCGTCATGGCTGCGTTCTTCCTCGCCGGATTACTGAGGTGGTGTGACTCGCCGGCGCCGAGTTCCACGCGGAGCACCGCTTCGATGCTCCACCAGGGACAGACGACGTAATTCGCTTCGGCCGCCGCTGCCCATCTCAGGCGCAGTCCCGGCAGGGACCAGTCGCGCTGTCGAAGAGGTGGATCGGCTGCATCAGGTAGCAGGACGGACAGGCCCTTTCACGCAGCCGGAAGCTGCAGTTGCACTGGCCGCACTCAGGGCACAGCGGCACGCCGCACTGCCCACAGGGCGGGTCGAAGGTGCGGAACTCGTATCCGCAGGCGGCGTGCTCGCAGATCCTGAACACACCCTTGGGGCTGCTGTCCTTGCGGGGCAGGGAGAGCTTGCGCCAGGCTGCCCGCTCGCTCACCGAAACGACGACTGTCATACCGCCCAGGTCAGCGGCCTGCGCATAGAGTTCCTGCCCGCGGATTCCGTCGCGGTACAGGAACTCGGCCTCGCCCTCGACGGTGCGCCCTGGGGCGCGCAGTGCGGCCTTCACGATGCTGACCCGGGACTGGTCGCTGCCTCGACGAAGCGGGGGAAGTTCCCGCGAGGAGGAGAAGACCACGGTGCCGCTTTCGTCGAGCAGGGTCACATGGCCCGGGGTCTGGAGGGTCAAGGCCGCGCGCACGCAGACGGCTGCCCTGGAGACCTGTGGAGCAGCCCTCCATAGGGACAGCACGCTGGCCGCTGACGGTCCCTCGTCAGGGATGTGCAGTGCGACCAGTTCCTTGGGCAGCAAGATGGCGGAGGCGAAGCTGTCGCAAGCTGCATCTTCCAGTGTGACTCCCCCGTCAGGTTGCTGAACCAGGCCTTCCATGAGGCTGTAGACGCTTTGCTGGAGGTGGTGGCCGTACTCGTGAAGAGCCGTGAAAGCTCGTCGACCGCGGCTTGCGGATTCGGATATGACCAGAAGCGGCGGCGTGCCGTCGGTAAGGTATCCGCCCGCGACACTGCATCCGGAGGCTTCGATCTCCTGATCCGGGACTAGACGGAGACCGACGTCGTCTCGCGCTGCCAGGGTGCCTATGGCGTCATCGAATAGCTGTGGGCGGAGCAGCGGGTCGGAAGCATCGAGGTGTTCGAGCATGGCAGCCACCTGCTTGACCACCAGCCTCCTGGGGATGCCGGCTGGGGCGCGCTCACTGCTCATCGGAGTCCGCCGCGAAGATGGTGTCGAGCCGAAGGTCCCAGTTGGTGGCCTTACCGCCGGTCTGGCGGGCCGCCAGAGCCCACGTCTGGTACGCGAGATCCCGGTAGGCGGTGGGAGCGTCGATGCCGCGCTTGGCCGCATAGGCAAGGATCTGGTGAAGTCGTCGCGGGTTGTCCAAGCAGCCGACGAGATCTGGTGGGGGCACAGGATTTCTGGTCAAGAGCTCTTCTGCAGACGCCCCCATCACAGGCGCAAGCCTTTTGGCCTCCTCGAGGGCGAGGGGCATCCGGCCCCGCCAGATCGCCAATGCCTTCTGTGGTGTCGTTCCGAGCAGGTCTGCGACCTCCCGGACTTCAAGGCCAGCCCGTTGCATGGTCCGGCTCAGTTCGCCTGACCCGTCCTCGTACCATCGGGCAGCGGAGAGTTCTTCCATGGCATCTTCGAGCAGTGCCCGGTACATGCGCACCTGCTCGGGGGCGGAGGGGTCTGCGCCGGCTGCTGTCTGCCCGGCGGCCAGGGCTGCCGCGGTGTCATGGTCCAGCTGGCCGGCGAAGCGGTCGAGGACGACGGCGGGCAGAGTTGTTGCCAGGCCAGCCCACGCGGTTACAGGAACGCCGAGTGGGTTGGCCTCGGCGCTGATGCAGGTGGTTGTTGCATCGGCGTAGTCGGGGTCCAACGACAGCGGCAGCGCAGTGATCCGGTGATCGGCCCCGATGATGGCGACGAGCTGCACGTGGCGGTTCCACCGTGCACGCCAGATCTGCCCGGCGGCCACATCCGGCGGGACTCCTGTCCATGCTCTACGGACCGGTCCGGGAACTGTGACTCCTGAGGCTGCTTCCTCGAGCCTGGACTTCGCCTGTGGGGCGTTGCGGGTCACGTCTGCTCCTCTCCAAGGGACCGTGGGGACGGTCCCACTTGGGACAGACGACGTGAGTCGGAGCCGTCCGCGGCGATCGCGCCCAATCGCAGAACGATTGCCTCGCGGTCTTCGTCATCGATGGTCGCCATCCTGAGCCGGTCGACCAAGGCGTCGCTCAAGGCCTGTGTTGCTGCACGCCCCAGACTGGTCGCGGCGCGCCGCTCCTCCAGGCTCTGCCCGAGAACGGGCAGGAGCTTCCGTTCCTCTGCGCTCAGTGCTGCCCAGAGCTGCTCAGCCCGCTCCTGAACGCCGAGGTCTTCTCCCGAGTCGCTGTCGACGCTGACCAAGGCAGCTGCCGCTGCGTTGGCTGAGCCGTCGGGCATCTCGACGAAGACGGGCGGTGCCAGAAGTGCGAACCGCCGTTCGACAACTTTGGCAAGGTCCTCATCACGGACCGAGCCGTCCGCATGGTCGATCACTCCATGGCACACCGAGGTAAGAGCGATGACTGTGCGCCGAGGCGTACGGCCAGCCGTGTTCCAGCTCAGAATCTGATGCCCCCGGACACGGGCCGCTGCCTCGTGCAGCTCGTCAAGGTCCCCTTGCCACAGGCCCATTGCACGGTGCAGTAGTGCCCAGGCAAGGATGCTCCCCACATCGTGCGGCCGGACAAAGCGGCTGTCGTCTGCAAGGAGGTTGTCCAGCCGGCGACGGAGCTTGCCGCGCTCGGTTCCCTTGGCCTGATCGACGAGGAAGTTCCGAACCGATGCCACGAGCATCCGCTCCAACGACGCTTGGTCGGTCGCTTGCAGGTAGCAGCCGAGCACGAAGACCTGGCCACGCTTGGAATCCTTCGCGAACATGTCCGCGAGGAGATCGTCCACGGCTTCGCGGCTCCAGCTCCTGTATTCCTCCGGTGGAGGAAAGGGCGACGTACGCGTCACCTGCGCACCGAGCTGACGCAGCAGCGCAATCGTCTCGGGACCGCCCGCATCGCCGCGCCGGCCAATTTCATCGAACGCGCTCATGAAAGTCCTGCCCCCCATCCCCATCAGAATTCTCGCAGGCCGGTGCAACCGGCATTGATACGACACACGGGCTGTCGCCTTCCTCAGGCGGCGGCGGGCGGCCCCGGCGCTCGGACGACAGGTGAGGCGGTCTGCAGAAACCCTCGAGCACCAAAGGTCGCGCGGTCAATTCAGCACCGGCGCCGTACGACGGCCCAGTACAGGACCCGCTGCGGAGCACTGAAGCGGCCGATGAGACTACCGCCTCCCCGTCACACTCAGCAGCGGACAGCATGCTCTCCCGAGCGGTTCCTGTGACTTACTTGTGAAGATCAGTCGGGTGGTTTACTTTTCAGTCATTCACTTGTTCTGGCGGCTCATTGGGGAATGATGATCCGCCCGCCTTGGGGGAAGGCCCTTTTTCATGGTCTCGTTCAACGTGGCTCGTTCGCGCCCATTTTCTGCTCTGACTGCCGTTATCGGCACCGCCGTTCTGATGCTGGGCCAGCTCGGCGTCACGGGAGCAGGCGCGGCGTCGGCCTCTTCTTCCGCCGCGGTCTCGTCCACAACGGCGTCGTCTGATGCAGCCCCGGAGGCGGTCGCGCTGTCCCGGGCGAAGAAGAGCGGGGCCGCTGTCCGGGTCGACGCCCTCACCACTGAGACCAGGATCGTGGACGCGAGTCCGGACGGCACCCTGACCGCCACCGTGTCCTCGGTCCCGGTCCGGATGCGCTCGGGCGCAGGGTGGTCGGACATCGACCTGAATCTCGCCGACGACGGCACGGAGGTCCGGCCGAGAATGGCCCCCCTCGATGTGCGGTTCGGCCGAGGCGGCGACGCACGGATGAGCACGGTCGGGGACCGGAAGGGCCACAGCGTCGAGCAGTCGTGGCCCTACGGGAAGTTGCCGGCCCCGATCCTGTCGGGGGACCAGGCCACGTATCCCGACGTCCTCCCGGGAGTGGACCTCGTCCAGATCGCGGGACGCGACCGGATGGGCCAGGTATTCAAGGTCAAGACCGCAGCGGCCCTCGCCGATCCCCGTCTGAAGGACCTGCGCGTCCAGCTGCGGGCGACCGGAGCGGCCCTCGAGCCCCACGGCGCCGGCGGTGTCGCCGCCCGAGGGACCGACACCGGAACCGTAGAACTGTCGGCGTCGAAGGGCGCCTGGTGGGATTCCGCCTACCCGGACACGGATGCCGCAGATCCTGGCGGCCCGGGCGTGTCCCACCCGTTCGACCTCGGACTGGCCGCCCACGGGCAAGGCGCCTTCTCCACCGGGATCGCGTCGGCGGTAGGCGATCCGAAGGGACTGTCGTTCCCGCTCTACATCGACCCCGACTTCACCAACTCCCGCAGGGACTACCTCTACGTCGACTCCGCGTTCCCGACCACCTCCTACTGGAACGGGCAGTACACCGACGGGAAGGTCAACCTCGGGTTCCTGCCGGCCGCATGGGACACCACGTACGGCGTCAACCACAGCGCCCAGGGCTTCTACCAGTTCGACTCCTCAGCGAGCCTCGGGGCAGTGATCCTCGCGGCCCGGTTCAACGTCACGGACGTCTGGTCGTCCTCCTGCACCCCGACGATGGTGCGTGCATTCGTCACCTACGGCGTCACTCCCTCCACCACGTGGAACAACCGGCCTGGGAAGATCCAGCAGCTGGATGCGAAGTCGTTCGCCAACGGCAACTCTGCCAGCTGCCCCGCAGCCACAGTCGGGTTCGACATGATGGCTGCCAAGGACAAGCTGCCGACCACGGGCCAGTGGACAGTCGGCCTCTACGCGGACAACGACAACTGGGACCAGCTGACCTGGAAGCGGTTCGACAACGGCGCCACCATCACCGTCCAGTACGGTCACCCGCCGACCACGCCCAAGGTCACCGCAGTCAGCGCATGCAACACGTACTGCACCAGCGACACCGCAGCCGGGAAGAGCGGCTACACCCGCACCGCCGGGCCCGTGTTCACCGTCAGCGGCTCCGATGTGGACGTCAACGATGGCTGGATCACCGCTTGGATGTCCGTGACCAAGGAAGGCGAATCGAGCGCGCGCTGGTGGATGGCCGCGGGCCAGCCGATATGGCTCTCCCCCAGCGCAGGGTCGGGATCCTGGGGATACGGGTCTACAGGGCAGGGAACGAACCAGCCGCTGCCGGACGGCCACTACAAATTCTCGGTCACACTCGTCGACCAGCAGGGCCTCGTCTCGGGCAGCACCGACTACTGGTTCTGGGTCGACACCGCTCCCCCTCCCGTACCGCAGATCACTGCCCCGACGGAGCTGTCCACAGGAACCGACGGCAGCGGCGTCGTCGGATCGACCTCGTACAAGTTCACCATCACTGAACCCGCCGGGTACGCGGTGAAGGGATTCGTCTACGCAGTCACGGACTCGAAGTCCGACCCGGGCGCACCCGACGCAGCCATGTCCTGCAATACGGCCAAGAACGCATTCGTGATGGTGTGCCCGAACAAGAACAGCACCACAATGAACGTCGCGGCCATCGACGTATCCACCACGCTGAGGGTCTGGGCGCTCGACGCCGCCGGGAACATCAGCAGCTGCACCGCCGCCGCCTGCCCGACGGGCCCGAACAGGTCCGCGGCCGGATCGGTGGCCTTCTCAGTCGGCAAGACCGCCACGGCCCCGACGAAGGCCATGAACGTCACCGACTCCACGACGGGGGCGGCAAGGACCGGAATGACCGTCGGCTTCGACGGCCTCAGCGGACCCTGCGCGACGGAACCGGCCAGCACTGACGCACCCGAGGGCTTCAGCTTCAGCGGCGGATACAGCTCCGGCACCGGCGGAGCGGCCGTGAACCCGTCCCAGTCCTTCACCGCCTCGGTATGGGCCTGCCCTTCCGGGACCGGCCCCTCGACTGTCCTCGCACAGACCGACAGCTCAGGGAACAGCCAGCTGCGCCTCGGCCTCGCCGCCGACGGGCACTGGGCCCTGACCACCCGCGCCGGGAGCGGGACCGAGACGACGGTCGAAGGGACAGGAACCGCCACAGCAGGGCAGTGGGCATTCGTCAACGCCCAGTACGACCTCATCAATGCCCAGATGCGCATCACCGTCGCCTCCGGGAACAGCCGCGACACCTGGGTCGTGGCGGCCGCCAACCCGCCCTCGGCACCCGGCCCCGGCACCCAGGTCTACCTCGGCAAGGCAGCCCCCGGCTCCGCCCAGTCCTACACCGGCCTAATCACCCGTCCCGTGCTGACCCAAGCCGTCCTGACCGCACAGCAGGTCCAGGACCTCTGGACGAGCGCAGTCGGCAGCACCAGCCAGGTCCTCTACTAGCAGCGGCAGAACCCGAGGAAAACACATGTCGAGGAAGTCCCGCACGTTCCTGGCCACCGCGGTCGCTGCGTCCATCGCAGTGCTGACCGCCTCCGCCACACCGCCTGCACTGGCCGTCGCCGCGCCATTCCACGCCCCGCCCATGTGGCAGTCGCCCGCCATCCCGGCGGTCCCGGCGGCCCCTGTCCAGGGCACGCTAGACCCGCTGACGAGCCCCTCGGCTCCAGGCACCCAGGCCACCGTCGCCGGGCCCTCCCCCGCCACCGTGCCCCACATCGAAGGCGGACACGGATCCGCCCGGGTACCCGCCGCGGCCCCTCCGGCCAACAGCTCCGGATCCGGAGACTTCGCCGTCCTCCCCGGCAGCAGCACCGGCTCCTGGGGCGTGACAGGGCAGACCGGCGGGTTCACCTGGTCCTACCCCCTCCAGGTGCGGAACGCCCCGGCGGGCCCGACTCCGCAGCTGGCGCTCTCCTACGACTCGACCCGCGTCGACGGACTGACCTCAGCGACGAACAACCAGGCCTCCGTCGTCGGCGACGGATGGGGACTGGCCGGAGCCGGCCGCGTCACCCAGCGCTTCACCCCCTGCACCGACCAGGGAATCTCCGGCTCCTACGACCTGTGCGGCAACCAGGGAGGGCAGCGCGTCTCCGTCAGCTTCGGCGGCCGGTCCTCAGAACTGGTCAAGGACGCAGCCACCGGCACCTGGCACCTCGCCAACGACGACGGGACCCGCGTCGAATACCTCACCGGCTCCACCAACGGAACCTTCGACGGAGGGTACTGGAAGCTCACCGACCCTGCCGGCGTCCAGTATTTCTTCGGCATGAACAGGCTGCCCGGCTGGAGCGCGGGCAACGCCACCACCAACTCCGCGGACACCGTCCCCGTCGGGGCCGCCGACCCCTCACAGCCCTGCGCGGCGGCATCGTTCGCCGCCTCACTCTGCCAGCAGGCCTACGGCTGGAACCTCGACTACGTGCTCGACCCCTCCGGGAACACCCAGGCGTTCTACTACGCCCAGGACACGAACTACTACAAGGCCCAGAACGGGACGGGATCGATCCTGCCGTACGTGCGCGCCTCCCGCCTGAACAAGGTCGACTACGGCATGCGCTCCGGGGCCGAGCTCACAGCACAGGCACCCCTGCATGTACTGTTCACCTACGACGGCCGCTGCACCGGGGTGGACTGCTCCAAGGGCAACGACATACCCACCGGGCTCTCATGCCCGGCCGCAGGGCCCTGCACCGTCTACTCCCCCACCTTCTACACCGACCAGAGGCTCACCGCCGTCCAAGCGGAGACCCTCGTCGGCGCCTCCTACCAGGGCGCCGACAAATGGACCCTCGCCCACTCGATGCCCGACCCCGGCGACGGCACGAAGCCAGCCCTGTGGCTGGGATCTCTCACGCACTCGGGCATCGACACCAGCACCGGCGGGTCCGCGCTCACCGACCCGGCCACCGTGTTCTCCGGCCAGACACTGCAGAACCGAGTCTGGGTCTACGACGGAGTTGCACCGCTGAACCGCTTCCGCCTCACAGGCATCAAGTCACCGACCGGCGCCACCACCGGAGTCTCCTACTACGGCGCCGACTGCACCCCGTCGTCCCTGCCGGCCTCCCCCCAGTCCAACACCCGCCGCTGCTTCCCGCAGTGGTGGACCCCCACCACCCCCATCGTGCAGGCAGCGCGCATGGACTGGTTCCACGTCTACCCCGTCCAGGCCGTCACCATGGACGCAGGACCCGGCGGCGCCGGCTCCCTCACCCAGACCACCACCTACACCTACATCGGCAACCCCGCCTGGAAGTATCCCGAACCGCACTACCGCACCGACCCCGCCAGCTCGAAGATGACCTGGTCCGTCCTGGCCGGATGGTCCCAGGTGAAGGCAGCGACCGCCGGATCCACGGTGACCACCGTCTATCTGCGAGGACTCGACGGAACCCCCTCAGACACCGCTGGCGGCACCAACGCATCGACGGTGACCGCCTCCGACGGCACCATCGTCACCGACTCGCCCTGGTTCGCTGGACGCATCCTCGAGACCCAGACCACCCTCGGCAGCGGAGGTTCCCTGCTCAAGGCCACCGCCACCCTCCCCTGGGCCTCGGCCCCCACCGCCACCGGCGCCGCTTCCCTCGGCGGCCCCACCGCCCGCCACACCGGCACAGGCAGGATCTGGACCAAGTCCGCCGTCGCCGCCGGCTGGAGGACCACCAGCACGACCACCGTCTTCGACGCCCTCGGCCGTCCCAAGGCCGCCTCCGACCAAGGAGACACGGGCACCGCCGCGGACGACATCTGCACCACGACCGACTACGCCACCGGCACAGCCAAGAACCTCCTCACCCTGCCTGCGGCGACCAGCGTCTACGCCAACGCCTGCAACACCGACGGCACCCCCGCCGGGAACCTGCTCAAGTCCGCCCAGACCATGTACGACGGCGCCACCTCGGCCCTTCCCGGAACCAACGGCTACGCCGAGCCCACCCGCGGCCTGGCCACCGCGACCCGCGCAGCCTCAGCCGTCTCCGGCAGCGCAGCCACAGCCTGGCAGTCCGGCCCCGCCATCGCCTACGACGCCCTCGGGCGGCCCACCACCTCCACGGACACCACCACCGGCACCGCCAGGACCACCACCACCGCCTATACCCCGGCCACGGGGCCGGCCACGTCCACGACCAGCACCAACGCCCTCGGATGGACCAGCACCGTCACCTACGACGCAGTGCGGGGCAACACCCTCAAGACCACCGACCCCAACGGCTCCGTCACCGAGAACACCTACGACGCCTCCGGCCGGACCACAGCTGCCTGGGATCCCCTGCGGCCAAGGGCGACCAACGCAACACCCACCACCGCCACCACCTACACGATCTCCCAGACAACCCCGTCCTGGATCAGGACCACCCGGGTCAACAACAGCAGCGGCACCACCGACACCTACACCATCTACGACGGACTCGGCCGCCCCCGCCAGACCCAGACCCCCTCCCTCACCGGAGGCACCGTCGCCACCGACACCTTCTACAACGCCTCAGGCGCCAAAGCCAGCCAGCGCAACCCCTACTACGTGTCCTCCAACCCCGACGGGACCCTGATCCTGCCCACCCTCGCGGTGCCCTCCTCCACCCTGTATGACTACGACCCCGCCGGGCGCATCACCCGCACCCGGAACATGGCCTGGGACAACCAGCTCACCTCCGAGACCGACGTCTCCTACACCGGCACCGACACCACCACGACCACAGGAACCGGCACCACCGCCGCAGCCACAGCCACCACCGACGCCGCCGGCCGCCTCACCGCCAAGACCACCTGGCACGGAACCAGCCCCACAGGCGCCGCCGACACCACTCGCTACTCCTACGACCGGCTCGGCACCATGAACCAGATGACCGACCCGGCCGGCAACGCCTGGACCTGGACCACCGACCCCCTCGGCCGCGAGACCTCCCGCACGGACCCCGACACCGGCACCACCGCCACGGCCTACGACACCTCCGGCCGCAAGGCCACCACCACCGACGCCGCCGGGACCGTCACCTCCTACACCTACGACACCCTCGACCGCGTCACCAACACCTCCACAGCACTGGCAGGACAGCAGGCCAAGACCCTCACCACCACCACCTGGGACACCGAGAAGAAGGGCCAGCCCGCCTCCTCCACCCGCTACAACGGGCCCAACCAAGACCAGGCCGTCACCACCGACTACTCCTCCTACAACGCCGCCTACCAGCCCGGCGACATCAAGCTCACCCTCCCCGCCGCCTTCGGAACCCTCGCCGCCACCTACGACACCACCATCAAGTACGGCGCAGCCGGCCTGCCCACCATCAGCTACGTCCCCGCCGCAGGACCCCTGCCCCGCGAGGGCATCCAGAACACCTACAACGCCCTCGACCTGCCCTCCGGGCTCATCTCCCAGTACAACGTCCGCTACGCCACCAACGTCGGCTACAACAACCTCAACGCCATGGGCGGCTACGACCAGAACGACACCTCCACTGGAACCGCCGGCGCCGACACCATGGGCGCCACCACCGTCCAGTACACCTGGGACGCCACCACCGGCAACCTCACCACCGCCCAAGCCTGGAACAGCGCCAAGGGCACCACCACCGACCTCGGCAAGACCGACTACTCCTACGACCCCACCGGCCGGCTCACCTCCACCACCACCGCCTACCCCACCCGCACCAGCCCACCCCCGGCAGACCGCCAGTGCTACACCTACGACTGGGCCAACCGCCTCTCCCAGGTCTGGGCCACCTCCGCCGCCGACTGCACCGGCGGCTTCAGCCCCACCAAAATTGGCGGCCCCGCCCCCTACGCCCAGGCCTACGAGTACAACGCCACCAGCGACCGTTCAAAGGCCACCCGCTACAACGCCGACGGCACCATCGCCGCCACCGAGGACTACACCTACGGAAACGGCGGCCCCCACAGACTCACCAGCATCAAGCGCACCACAGGCTCCACCACCACAACCGACGCCTTCGGCTACGACCCCGCCGGACGCATGACCAACCGCGCCGGCCAGGCCCTCGCCTACACCCCCGACGGCAAGATCGCCACCGCCACCGGCACCAGCACCATC
Source organism: Sinomonas atrocyanea (assembly GCF_001577305.1). Classification (NCBI taxonomy): domain Bacteria; kingdom Bacillati; phylum Actinomycetota; class Actinomycetes; order Micrococcales; family Micrococcaceae; genus Sinomonas; species Sinomonas atrocyanea. The sequence goes on along the minus strand of NZ_CP014519.1, from coordinate 35,219 downwards.
CCCGCCAACCCCAACCCCGCCGCCCCCACCGGCTCGCCCAAGACCGCAGGCACCGACAAGACCGGAACCCGCTACTACACCGCAGACGGCACCCTCGCCGGCATCACCGACGGGACCGGAACCACCGCCCTCATCGGCAGCACCACCGTCTACGCCCCCACCACCGGGCCCACCACAGCCACCCGCAGCTTCACCTTCGCCGGCAGGACAGTTGCCCAGCGGACCGCCACCACCGCCGCAACCGGCTCCGCCACCGCCTTCATCACCGCAGACCCCCTCAACACCGCCCTGACCATCACCGGACCCACCACCGGCGGCGGCACCAACCCCATCCCGACCACAACCCGCCGCACAGACCCCTACGGCCTCACCCGCGGCCCCACCATGACCGGCACAGGGAACCAAGCACTCACCGCAGCACCCGCCGCAGCCACAGGCCCCGGAACCAACGGAGCCAACCCCGCCGCGTTCTCCGCAGCCACCGGCTACCTCGGCGGCACCGCCGACACCGCCACCGGCCTCACCCACCTCGGCGCCCGCGACTACGACCCCGTCCTCGGCGCCTTCACCGCCCCGGACCCCGTCCTCGACCTCAAAGACGCCCGCAATTACTCCCCCTACGCCTACGCCAACAACGAACCCGTCAACACCTCCGACCCCACCGGCCTCTGGATCGGCCTCGCCCTCGCCGACGACGGCATGAGCTGGCACTCCCCCACCGCCAACGTCACCCCAGGCCAATGGCACCCCGCCCCCGTCTACCCCGAATACCTCAACCCCTTCCACCCCCTCCGCACCTACAACCCCGGCACCTACGTCAACAACTCCTACGCCGGCACCTACTACCCACCCGCCCCCGCCTACACAGCCCCACCGCCACCACCAGCCCCCGGAAACACCCACACCGTCTCCGCACAGCGAACCACCACGCCCGCCCCCGACCCCTACCTCGCCCAGCACAAATACGAAATCGCAGCCACAGCCCTCGCCCTCGTCGCCGGCGCAGCACTCTGCGCCGCCACCGCAGGCCTCGGCTGCCTCATCGGCGCAGCCGTCCTCGGCGGAGCCCTCACCACCACCGGCTACGCAGCAGACACCAACTGGACCGCCCCACCCGACGACCTCGCCACCCACTTCCTCGAGGACACCGCCTGGGGCCTCGCCGGCGGGGCCGCAGGCAAAGCTGTCGGCACGATAGCAGGAAGACTCGGCGGTGCTGCCAGAGGAACATCTGCCCTCGGCCGTGACGCCGCCGAGTCCTGTCTCAACAGCTTCACTTCAGACACCCCCGTTCTCATGGAGGACGGCACACGTAAACCCATCGCCGAAGTGAGGGTCGGCGACCGCGTCATAGCCACCGACCCCGAAAAGGGAACTACCGCTGCAGAGGACGTCCAAGCACTCATACGCCACAGCGGGCCCCACGACATGGTCGACATCACTCTCGTCGACGGCTCCACACTCCACTCCACAGACGGACATCCGATCTGGAACGCCACCACCAAGACGTTCACCGACGCATCCGACCTCAAAATCGGAGAACAAATCCAAACCACCGGCGGCGCTCTCCTCCCTATCGCGGGGCTCAAGCGATACAAGGCGGAGCTAACCGCATACAACCTCCAGATCGACAAGATCCACACCTATTACGCCGGCGAAACGCCGATTCTGGTTCACAACTCGTGCTCGCTATACCAGAAACTTGGGCCAGATGGCGAACATCTAAAGTACGGCATCAGCAACAATCCATCAACCCGATATACCGCCGCACAGTTGAATGGCGGAAGCCTCAAAATTTTGGCCACTGGTGAGCGAAGAGATATGCTCGCCCTAGAGCGAGATCTCCACTCCACCCTGCCTATTGGCCCGGAGGAGGGCCAGTCCATCTATGTTCAGATTCAAATCAAAAAGGGCCTGCTGCCTCCCCCGTACTAAGGGATAAAATGTACTACCTAACGTTGCAATGGGATGTAAATTCACCAACAGATCTCGATATCTTGATTGATATGGAAGATCGGTTAATTGATGAAGGGTTAGGCTCTGCGGAGGTCGACGGCCACGATATTGGCGCCGAGGAGATGAATATCTACATCACTACGGCAAATCCACAGGAGACGTTTAGACGTGTCCAGGAGATTCTTCACGACCGGCCTCGCGGAAACGACCTTCGAGCCGCCTACCGTGATCTGAACGGAGCTGAATACATAGTTCTATGGCCTAAGGGACTTGACTCATTTTCGGTCACTTGATGAACCTCAGGATGCCATGTGGCAGAGGAGTACCACGTCGCTCCGGCGACATTACACTCGGCCGTCACCTGATACCAACAACTCTCCGCGGCGGCGTGAACGGCCACGGAGGAGCCCCGAACCTGGCAGCGGCCTTGTAAACACCTCGTCCGTCACCCCATCGGACCTCACAGAGCTGGCCACTTATCAGGAACGTGATTTGAGCATGAAGGTAAAGTGCGTGCCATGCGAATCCAACCGTCTTGTGACAAGCGATAATTCAGCTTTCTACGCCACAGATAACTATATGAGCTTCAATCGAACCAGGTGACACGATGGGTTCTGCAGAACGATCGAGCGGCGTCTCTCCTCCATTCCTCATGTTCATGGCTGGAATCGAAGGACGTGGCTACAGAGCACTGGGCTGGTTGGACTCTGGCCTGGCGGTTCGTCCTGCACCTTTCCACGTGGTTCTGCAGGGGCAGAGTGAGGGTGACTTCGATGGCTGGACAAAGGCCGGAGCGAAGCTTCACCCGCTTGCCTAAGGCGGCCCACTGTCATCGTCGTATCCGGACCTTCGTCTCGTAATAGGTTCCTTTGGTGAGCGCTCGGCCCTGCAACCCGAAGGGGCTTGGATGGGTGCCCGGGCCTGCCCTATTGCTGGGTGCGGAGGGTGCTGTAGGCGAATTCGACGAGGTAGTCGTTGAGGGCGTGGGAGGCCTTCTCTGCGGCGTCGGCGTCGCGAGCCAGGACGTGGCGCAGGATGGCGAGGTGCAGCTGGGCGCCGCGAGCCATCTCCCCCTGCTCGTCGCGCACGTGGGCGAGCCAGAAGCGCCGGGAGAGCCCTTGGAGCGGCGCCATCGCGTCGGCGAGGTACTCGTTGTGGCTGGCTTCCACGATCATCTGGTGCGTGTCCTTGACCGTTTCGGCGTACTCGGCGAGGGAGAGCCTGTCTGCCTGGAGCAGGTCCACCATGGCCTGCATCCGGGCATGGTCCCCCCGGCCGGCGTTCTGGCAGGCGAGTCGGACGGCAAGAGCCTCCAGTACCCGCCGCAGCTCGAGCATGCGCAGCTGCGCCTCGACCGAGGCCGGCGGGACCAGGACGCCCTTGTTCGGATGGATCTCCACCATGCGGTTGCGGGCCAGCTGCTGGAGCGCCTCCCGCACCGGCGTGCGGCCCAGCCCCGTCTTCTCCATCAGCACGGCCTCGGACACGAGCGAGCCCGGCGGGAGCTCTTGGAGGACGATGAGCCGCTCGATCTCCTCGTAGGCGTGAGCGGCCTTGCCTTGCTGCATCATGCGTCCACTCTAGCGGGAACCCTTGTGCAACCGGTATATCGGTCGCATACTGGTGTAGCCCAGTTCACACCCACCCTTCCCACCCCAATAGATCCGAGGTCTGCAATGGCGAAGACCGCCACCGTCGAACGGCGTTCGATCGACTTCATCCCACCGGAGGAACGGCACGGTTCACCGCGGAGCCTGATGTTCGTCTGGTTCGCGGCCAACACCTCCATCACCGCCGTGGTCACCGGCGCCCTGTTCGTCATCCTGGGCAACAGCGCGCTCTGGTCCATCCCTGCCATCATCATCGGCAACGCGGTGGGCGGCTTCTTCACCGCCCTGCACTCCGCGCAGGGGCCCAAGCTCGGGGTGCCGCAGATGATCCAGAGCCGGGCCCAGTTCGGCTACTTCGGCGCGATCCTGCCCTTGGTCCTCGCGCTGATGATCTATGTGGGCTTCTACGCCACCGGCCTCGTCCTCGGCGGGCAGGCCATCGGGACGCTCTTCCACGTCCCGGCCCAGATAGGCGCGATGGTCTTCGCGCTCATGTCCACCGCCTTGGCGATCGTCGGCTACCGCTGGATCCACAGGTTCTCCCACGTCGCCGCGGTGCTCAGCGCCGTCGTGTTCGTGATCCTCCTGGTCCGCATCATCTCGGATGGGAACATCCGCGCAGTCGCCGAAACGCCGGCGTTCGACGGCGCCGCCTTCGTCCTGGGCATCTCCCTCTCGGCCTCCTGGCAGCTGACCTTCGGCCCGTACATCGCCGACTACTCCCGCTACCTGCCCGAGAGCACCCCCAAGAAGGCCACAATCGGGTGGACCTTCCTCGGCAGCGTCCTCGGCGGCTCCCTCGCCATGACCCTCGGCGCCCTCGCCGCCGCCCTGGGCGGGAAGGCCTTCGGCCACGACCAGGTCGGCTACCTCGCCGGACTCGGAGGCGCTATCTGGCCGCTCGTCCTGCTCGCGGTCATCCTCGGCAAGCTCACCGGCAACACCCTCTCCTCCTACGGCGGGTACATGTCCCTGGCCACCATCGTCACCTCCCTCGCGGGAAAGGACCGCGTCGGGACCCGGGCCCGCTCGGCCTACGTCATCGTGATCTCGGCCGTCTCTCTGGGCATCGCCCTCGCGGCCAGCAGCAACTTCCTGGTCAACTTCACCGACTTCCTGCTGTTCCTGCTCTACTTCATGACCCCGTGGTCCGCGATCAACCTCGTCGACTACTACTGGGTCCGGAAGGAGCGGTACCGGATCTCGGAGCTGTTCAAGCGCGACGGCGAGTACGGACGCTTCAACAAGGGCGCGTTCATCGCCTACGCCGTCGGCGTCCTCATCCAGATCCCGTTCATGAACAGCTCGCTCTACGTCGGCCCGATCGCGGACCTGCTCGGGGGCGCCGAGATCGCCTGGATCATCGGGCTCGTCGTTGCCGGCGGCCTCTACTACCTCTCATCCCGCGCCGTACGGCTCCAGACGGCCGACACCGTCCGTGCCCACAGCGCGAGCCAGCACACCCAGAACCCGGCGCCCGCCGCCGCCGCCCTCGAGGAGACCCTGTGAAGTACGACCCGTCCACCGAACGCGCCCCCCTGCAGTACTCGCCCTTCAAGAGCTGCACCGTCCCGCGACCCATCGGGTGGCTCTCGAGCGTGAGCCCGGACGGCGTGGAGAACCTCGCCCCCTACAGCCAGTGGCAGAACCTGACCTTCGACCCGCCCATGGTGATGTTCAGCGCCAACCAGTACCCGGACGGTCGCCGCAAGGACACAGTGCTCAACGCCGAGCAGACCGGCTGGTTCGTGTGGAACATGGCCACCTACGACCTCCGCGAGGCAGTCAATATCTCCGCGATGGCCCTGCCGTTCCAGGAGAGCGAGTTCGACCGCGCCGGCGTCACCAAGCGCTACGCCGAGCTCTCCCCCACGCCCATGGTGGCCGAGAGCCCGGTCCACTTCGAATGCCGGTACCTCTCGACCCACCGGATGACCGGCAACTCCAACGTCGGCACCATCGACATCGTCTTCGCCCAGGTCGAAAGGATCCACATCAACGACGACGTCATCACAGTGGACGGCCGCCTCGACATCGAGAAGATCCGCCCCCTGGCACGCATGGGATACCACGACTACACGTCCATCACCGAGACCTTCGAGATGAACGTCCCAGAGGCCTCAGAGGCCGAGTCGTACGGACTCACAGGCCATCCCGCCTGAAATCCCGGAGACCCGCGGCCCCTGCTCTCCCCCCTGGGCAGGGGCCGCGGCCCGTCCAGCTCTTGCCCGCCAAGATGTCTGCGGACTCAGCACCCCTCGCGTCATGGTTCCTTTAACGAGACGGGCATGCGGGCGGTCCTGCCTGCGGCACTCTCGGTCCATGCAGGCGGTCGCCCCGCCCCGGCTTTTGGGGGGCGGTCGAGACGGGGCGCCGAGTGCCAGCTCCCCATCCCGAAGGCGGCAGGCCAGCACACTTCGAAGGTAGGGCCGGCGCGTGAAGCCAGCCAGAGGCCTTCGGCCCCCTGGAGATGGATACCGGCACCGCTCGGAGCCCCTAGCATCGGTCGATCAAATCCCCATCCCCTCCACTCTCCGAGCTTGCTGGACCTTCGATGAAGTCCCGAGCCAAGCAAGTCTCAGCAATGTGTCCCGCTCAGCCGGTCTCGGAACAGAGCGGTGCCAAACCTTTGATGGGACAGGTCTTGCATGGCATGCGTTTCGAGACATAGAGGTTTCGAAACGCCAGTTGCCGGATCCTGAGAAGGAGTCGGCTGCCGCCCGTATGGTGTCCTTCGCCGAACTGGTGCAGCGCAGCTGCGTCGAGCAGTTTCCTGCGGTCAGAGGTGCGCCCGATACCCGAGTCCAGCGAGCTCCCTTCCAAGGTCAATTTTCCAATTATCTTTGTCGATGTAGACCAGTCCGTTGATATCACCAGGAAGTTCTACCCCGAAGTTTAGAACAATGACATTTTCGCGTTTGAGTTTGCCGTAGAAGTATCCGAGTTCGAACACGACATTTTGACGAGCCCGCTCTGCAAGATCGCTCGTCGGCGTGCGTTTGGCCCGCGCTTCGTCGTCCGGTGTCATGAGGACGATCGCACATGCTGCGTCCTTCGAGTATGACTCGAACTTCTCAATCAGCGTGTGGCCCTTGTTGAGCTGCTTCATAAGGATGATGGGCTTCACCCCGGTCAATTCGTGAACCCAATCAGATACACTAAGCACTGCCATTTCATCGTGGCCGTGCACCAAGAAAATTTCCTTGGGAGGAATCTTGGTAGTTCCAGCTTTAAGAATCTCCGCCTTCTCCTGAGCCGTTACTTGAACCCCTAGCGTCGGATGTGCCTGAGCAAGTTGCCCTGGCTGCCAAGCCGGGTTCGGCCTCGTTCGCAGTGACGGCATTGCGACAGTTTCTTTCCCATCATCTACCAGCTCGAAATCCTCATTCAGAAGATACCCTGCTGACTCGATGGCTTTGCGAAGGCGGACACCAGCGCCCGTGTTCTCCAATCGGCCTTGCGAGTACCGTCCGTTTGAGAATTCCCGGAGGGCTTCGAGCAGTCCGCGCATGAGGATATAGGCTTGGCCGTCGTCTGCGGCCATGAAAGCATCTACAATTTTTCGCTCCTTGCTAACATCCGGCGTAGGGGTGAGACCGGCCGCAGCAATCTTCCGGTCGATAACTGTATGCCTTGGGCCCTCACCTCCAGTCCAAAACTCTGCAAAAGCGTCTACAAGGGAGGGGCCTAGATTCCGGCCCGACTGCGCGGCCTCAGATGCGGGAAACATCTCATAATTATTCATGACCCGTCCCGACTTGCACAGGAACCGGTTGCGGCGTGTGGAGGAGTTGGCCGTCGAGCCCGAGATCGGACTGCATGCCGGCGTCGCGAGAGGCGCAGTGACCTCCTGGCACGACCGGTCGCCGTTGGTGCCGATCGCGGGCCTGACGGGTGAGAGCTGTGGGGGCCTCGTGCACGCGAAGGCAACGTCCGGTAGCGGCCCTCGGGGGATATCTCGGGAGCCTCGCGCCCTTCCCTTCGAGGAGCTACGGAGGCGCCCTCTGATTCCCATTTGCTGCCCGATCGCAAAATGCCCAGTGAAGGCGCGCTAAGCGCTACGCTCCGGACCGTCTTGGAACCCATCGAGATACTAAGGCGCTGGTAGCGTTCCGAGGGCGGGAACCGCACATACGGTCCTCCGCCCTCGGCGGGTGCTTCGATTAGCCTCAAGCGAGGACGTTAATCCTCAGGCGGCGCGCCAGTGGTCTGGATTCCCCTTGTCCGTATTCCGCACCCGGGCGACGAGCGGACGGTGACCGAGCTGCCTCGCAGCGTTGATCGCCTGCTGCTGCGTGGGATATTCCCTTCCGGTGACACTTGCCCCATGCGCGTACTCAAGCGCATAACTGGTGGCCGCTGCCGAACTTCCCTTCGGCAACGGCTCGACGAACACATTGGACATTGTGATGCTGCTCCTCCCCAGTGGAGGCACCTCGTACAGGTGCCAGAAAGGTTCTACCACGGGGCTGCTCGATGACGAAGAGGCCAGACCAGACATCGAAACCCGACGACGGAAACGTGCCTTCATCTGACGGGTGGGGTTCCTCGTCGTCGTACTTCCCCATCAGCTAGGGGTGCCCTTACCAATGGAGAAAATCAGGCGCCTAATCGGCCAGGTACCGCCACCAACAGGAACTCGTCCTGCTCCCTCAACTCCAGCGACACCGGAGTCCACCACCCCCAGATACTGCGCAGCAAACCGCACATGCTCGGTGTGGTCTTGGACAATCGCCCTCCGAGCGGATCGCCGCAGCGCCAACTCCGAGCTCTGGCCCGTCGCCGCACTCGTTGACGGCGAGGACGCTATGTCGGGTCCGGCGCCAACCCGAGCCACGTCAGGGTGCACAGAGCCCGAGTCATGCCGAGTACGCCGCTCCCTCAAGCTTCCAGAGAATCCTCCGGCGTATCAAGAGAGTCCTCGGAACTATCACTGCTCTCGCCCAAAATTTTACCGCCGACAAAAACCACCCCGAGGGCGAGTGCGGCACCAGCCCCCAACAGTACCTTCTTAAGAACCGCATCCAAGAACTTCTTGTTTTCACTGTCCTTTTGGAACTCCAGCCTTCCAGTCTGCTGGATTTGCTCAATCAGGAACTTCTTCTCCTCCCAGCTCAGGCCCTCCTTGTTGAGTTCCCCCCGCAAGATTTCCCTGATTTCTTGAAAGGCTCGATGAACGTGTTCTTGGCTTTGTTTGTTTGCTGCGAGCGTAGACTCGTGCCGTTTCTCCATCGCGTCAACAGCGTCCATGGCGAACTTCGTGAATTCAGGGAACTGCTCGATGATCTTTAGCGCCACTTCCGTATCCATGTCGGGCATCATGGCTGCGAACTTGATCATCTTGCCCTTGGAGAGATTCCTCCATGACTTGATTCCAAGCGCCTTCTTGATCTCATCTTCATCGTCGTATCGCATGCCGTGATCATCCATCGCGCTGTCGGTAACGCCAAATCCTGGCAGCGACCGACCAATGACAGTTGACGAGTGATAAGGCAGGGGCCGTGGCCAGCAAGCCGGTTAGCCAGCGTGGGTCGATCCCAGCGTCCTTGGGTGGCAGCGCCTTTCTACGTGTGGCTGGTCTCCGCGCGAAGGACTGCTCCTTTGCACGGAGACCTGGCTGGTGCGGATGTTGAAAGTCTGAACTCCCCAGTCCCAAGACTCCTAGCGTCTCGTATCCCTGAGGATATGAGACGTCTCGCCGGCCAACCTCCCCCGCGGAAGCAATGCGCCTGTTTCCCGCGGAAGCCCACGAGACTGCCGGCCAATGGTGATTCTCATAACTATGTCTTGCAACCTCGTGGTTGAATCGATGTGTTCATCGTCGGTTACGAGACACATCGGAGCAGTCCATGACGAAGCTGATCGGCTACGCACGCGTTTCGACCCGGCAACAGTCCACCGACCGGCAGCAGGCAGACCTCCTGGCCGCCGGTGTCCGCCGCGACGACCTCTACATTGACCAGGGCGTGTCCGGGGCCAGGGCATCGCGTCCCCAATTCGACCGGGCGCTCGAAGCGCTCATCGAGGGCGACACCCTCGTCATCACAACACTGGACCGGCTCGGGCGATCCACCCAGAACATGCTCGCCTTCGCCGACGCGCTGCGCGCCCGTGGTGCTGGCCTGCGCGTGCTGAACCTCGGAGGCGGCGACGTCGACACCAAGACACCCATGGGGTCGATGCTGTTCACGATCATGGCCGCCCTCGCCCAGATGGAGCACGAGATCAAACGCGAACGCATCATCGACTCCGTCAGCAAGCGGCGGCAAGCCGGCAAGGACCTCGGCGGTCGACCACGCCGGATCACCGACAGCCAGATCAGGAACGCCATCCGCTTGGTCGAAGGCGGGGAGCCAGCCGCGCAAGTCGCCCGCGACCTCGGAATGTCCCGGGCCACTTTCTACAGGCGATCGCAAGCACTCAAGGGCTAGCGACAGCGAGCGATCACAGGAACACCGCCAAAGAGCGGCCAAATCCAGAGATTCCCTTGAATATCAATGAAAGGTCGAGGCCCTGAATGTCGCGAGCATGACTGCGTGGAGCGGGCTAGGCAGCCTGGTGGACAGTATTCCGGTACTCGCGGCGGCGTCAGAACAGCTGGGAGAGAGCCTCAGCGACGGCGGCTCCAACCATGGTGGAGACTGCGGCGAACATAAGGGCGATGACCGAGGCGATGGCCTTCTCGGGACCGGACCGCGTCTCTGTGCCCGTCCTGCCGGTCTCCTCGATGATGTCCATGCTCTCCTGTTTCCCGTTCTGCGGCTCTTCGCGGTTCGTCGGGAAACGGGTTCGTGGCGTAGAGCGTGAAGGGGCTCGTGGCCCTGCTGGAATGGGTGTTGTCTAAGCATCCGACCGTCAGGAACCACGAGCCTTGATCGAGCCTACGTCGGGGCAGCCCTGTGCTGCCACCGTGATCTTCAACCTGCCCGAATACCGCGTCCTCTCCGCTGCCGTCACCGCCCTCGGGCTCCGCCGGGTGGTGGTCGAGTCCGCCGGTGTGGTGTCGGGGTGCCCGTCCTGCGGCGTCCTCTCGGAACGTGTCAAGGACACCCGCTTCCAGCGCCTGCGGGATGTCCCAGTAGGTGGTCCCGCAGTGGTGCTGTGGCGAAAGCGCAGGTTCTTCTGCGACGAGCCTGCCTGCCCCCGTGGGTCGTTCACCGAGGCCACCGGCCAAGTGCCCCGCCGCGCGCGTTCGACCGCGCGGCTGCTGGGCGCGCTCGTCGATGCAGTGGTCGCCTCGGGCCGGGCGGCCGTCGAGGCGGCGGCGGCGCACGGGGTGTCCTGGTGGCTGGTCCAGAAGGCCCTCGACGCCGCCGTGGCGACCCTGCCGGACGTGGACGCGCTCGCGCCGAAGCGGCTCGGGATCGACGAGCACCGCTACCGCTCCGTGCGGTTCTTCCGCGCCGACGAGTCCTCTCCGTGGGTGCGGGTCGAGCCGTGGATGACAACGATCGTGGATCTGGACACCGGTCAGGTCCTGGGCATCGTGGACGGCAGGGACAGCGAGGGCGTGGGCGAGTGGCTCTTCGCCCGGCCGCTGGCGTGGCGGCTCGGGGTCGAGGTCGTCGCGATCGACCCGTCTGCGGCGTTCCGCAAGGCCCTGCGCATGTGGTTGCCCCGCACCGCTGTCTCGGTCGACGCCTTCCACCTGGTCTCCCTAGCCAATCAGGCGGTGACCGAGGCCAGGCAGCGGCTCTCCCAGGAGGTCCGGGGCCGCCGCGGACGCGCGCTCGACCCGGGATGGGCGAACCGGCGCCTGCTCCTGCGCGGGGCCGAGACGCTCTCCGACCGGGCAGTGGCACGGCTGCGGACGGTCTTCGACACGGACGACCCGACCGGGCAGCTCAAGGCGGCGTGGGAGGCCAAGGAACAGCTCCGGGCCCTGCTCTCCTCCGGCTCGCTCGAGGAGGCCGGGGACCACCTGCGGATCCTCGAGGGCCTCGTCGGGGCGACCCCCACTCCGGAGACGAAGCGGCTCCTGCGCACCGTGACGCGGTGGTGGGCCGAGATCGAGGTCCTGATCGTCACCGGCGCCACGACCGCCAAGGTCGAGGCGAACAACACCGCTATCAAGAACATCAAACGCACCGGCCGCGGCTTCCGCAACCCGGAGAACTACCGTTCCCGTATCCTGCTCAGGAGCGCCGCTCAGACAGCGGCGTGACACTCATCCAGCAGGACCATTCCCGCGGAACCGCGAAGAGCCCGTTCTGCCGTAGTCGAAGCCGCTCGTACGGCAACGGGGCCGCTGCGCCGGTCCTGCCGCGCGGCCTCTCTACGTCCGGGCGGCTCCGTCATTGATCGCTCGATTCGTCTTCGGGTAGTGGTGTCCCAAGGTCTCGCATCCGCCCGGGCTCAGGCCAGCTGCGTCGGGACGTTGACTGCGGCAACCAACCCGTGCAGCAGGCAGCAGCGCCCAGCCCGGTGCCGGCCGGGCGCCCGCGGCCTCAGGGGCGGGCCGGGGCGCCGTCATCGACGCGCTTGGCCGCACGCTCGGCAGAGACCGGCCAGATGCCCGAGGACCAGAGGCCGGAGAAGTCCCTGTCCCGGCTGCCGGGTGCGGGCGGAGAATGGGAGGAGCGCAACCGCCCTCAAGCAGCCGGGGACCTCCCGCGCACAGAGAGGGCCCGCGGACGACGCCGTCCGCGGGCAGGCAAGGCAGATCCTCATGCTCCCCCACAGCAGGCAGCCCCGCGCAGCCGCCCTCCACCCCGTCGACCGGGCACCGCGGTCCCTGCACGACCATGAACCCCCGGCCCAGGCCCAGGAGGCCTCCCCGGCCGTGCGGCGCCAGCGCACCCGCCTCCTGCGCGAGCTGCGGCAGGCCGGCCTCGGCGACACCGAGGCCCAGGCCGAGGCGTCCCGGCTGCTCGCCGGCGACATCTGGGGCGGCTGAGCACCGCACCCTCGCATGAGCCCATCCTCGGTGTCTGCCGTCGGGGATCGTCCACTGCTGCCCGGTGCTCCGGGGAGGAGTCAGAGGCCTTCGGCGTGGTCGATGCGGCGGTGGTAGCGCATCCCTGCCGTGCCGCCGAGGACGGCGCTGGCGAGGGTGATGAGGGCCGTGGTGATCAGGACAATGGTCCCGCCGGTGGTCAGGGTGCCCTCGTCGACCGGGATCCGGGGGAAGCTGTTCAGGCTGGACAGGACGTTGAACCGGGCCCCGGCGGCCGCGGCGAGGGCCGCGACGAGGATTGCGATGGCCACTGCCCACAGCCACACTGCAAGGCCCTGCCTGGCCCCGTCGAAGCGTGCCATCCGCCCGGCGACGTAGCCGCCGCAGTAGTAGGAGACGAAGAGGATCACGGCGACGATGGCGGCCCCGATGATGCCCACCGTCGGGGCCGTCTGGCCGCCGGCCAGTTTCGCGGGGTCGGTCTGGGTGCCGAGCGCGAGGCCGGCCCCGGCCGCCGTGAGGAGGGCGGTCAGGAGCACTGACATCCCGGTGGCGGTGAGCCAGCCGAAGAATGCGGCCCCGGCCTTGATGCCGCCGAAGCGCCTCCTCTGCTCGGCGTCCAGCGCCTCCCTCTCGGATTCCCATTCCTGCGGGTCCTCGGGGCTGCGGTGTTCAGGGCTCATAGGGGAACCTGTCTTCCGGTGGTGGCCGGTTCCTGTTGGGTCCAGCCGGGGTGCAGTGCCTGGGAGAGCAGGGTGGCTTCTTCCTCGGGGCGGTACCGTCGCGGTGCCTGCGGCGCTGCCGGCACAGCCACGTCCCGAGCCTGCGTTCCTGGACGGGGGCGCTGCGGCCGGTCGAGGGCAGGCGCCCGTGCGTGGCTGCGAAGTCGACGAGTCGGTCCAGCTGGCGCCGGAACTTGACCCCGGCCGGCCCGGGACCGCTCCCGGCCTGGGACCGGTCCGGGACAGGTGCGGGCGGCGGGGCGAGGAGCACGGTGGTCGCCGGCGGGGCAGGCCGTGGGAGGCCGGTGAGGACGCGCAGCTGTTCCAGCAGCTCTCCGAGCTCCTCCGGTCCGAGCGGCCAGAGGGCAGGGGCGCCCAGGAGGGATGCGGGAAGGGACCCGGCGCGCACAGCGCCCGGGACCCGGTAGCGCCGGTCGGGGCGAGGCCGGCCTCTGTCCCGAACTGGATCATCCGAGGCTCCGGAGGGGAAGGGCAGGGCCGCCGCCCGGCGCACAGGAGCCCGACCGCGGCTCGATGGGCAGGAGCCGGTGCCGGGGGTGCCCGGTGGGCGGCGGGGGCGCGTTCCCGGCATCCATCGTTCAGGCCGCCCTCAGGGGCCGGACCCTGTACAGGTGCTCGAGCAGGGCCTGCTCGGGGTGGTCCGGGTGGGCGTCGATGAGCCGGCGCAGGCCGTCCTTGGCCTCTTCGGACAGGCCCGGGCCTGCCAGGACCTCGTGGATGATGCCCAGCACCTGCAGGGCGAGGTCTCCCTCGCCCCGCAGGTGCTCCAGACGGTGGTCGACGGCTCCGGCCGCCATGGTCTCCATGCAAGGAGTCTCGGACGAGGACCTGCATCCTGTCCATAGGGCCCTAGCGGATTACGGCCTGACCGTGTAAAAGGGCCAGCGGCCTCCTGGCCCCTTCTCCCGCAGCGCAGCGCAGCGCCGGGGCGGCCGGCCCGGGCCGGCCGGGGCGTACTCATCCCGGGTCCGGACGGGCTGCCCGGCGCTTCCTGGCGGCGGCGCGCCTGACTGCTTCGGGGAGCCTGCGGGCGCCGGTCCCCTGGAGCGCGGGCCCGCTGCCCTGGGCGTGCGGGCCGCCCGCCCGCGGGCCGAAGGTGGCCAGGACGACCCCGCCGAATCCCGGGAGCGATTCCCGCGCCTCCATGCACACCTGGATTCCCCTGCCGTCCACGATCCCCGAATCCAGGACGGTCACATCCGGACCCAGCGACCCGATCCGGGCGACCGCACGGCGGGCCGAGTCCCCTTCGCCGACCACCTGCATCCCCTCGTGCTCCAGGAGGCGCCGGACGTCCTGCCTGGCCGCCTCGTCCCGGATCAGGAGGAACACCCTCACGCCCGCGGCACCGGCACGCTCGTCCCCAGCGGCCACGCCCACCTCCCTGCTGCTCGGAACGGACCCACAGGTCACCGCCGGGGACGCCGGGGCACTCCCCGGCATGCCTCCTGCTGGACATCCGGCGAGGTGACCCTACGCAAAGGAGCAGGCCGGACGCCATAGCAGGACCGGGCAGGGGGCGCCGGACAGCGGCCCCGCGCCTTGGCCGGGCCCTGGCAGGCGGGCGGACCGGGCGCACCGCTCCTCCTTCCCCGGCCGCAGCCCGAGGTCTTGACAGGGCCGTGGAGGGCATTTCTAATCTGGTCATCTGGTCTGCCCGCTGAGGGGCAGTGCCGCGCCGTCGGGCAGGCCGCCCCCACGGCGGCGGCCGCGGCGGGGAGCACGGCCATGCCGAGCGGAAGGAAGACGCCATGGACCATGCATCGCCCTACCCCGACGAGGCCATCCGCACGCTCCTGGGCATCGAGGCCGTGCCCGAGGAGATCCGCGGTCAGCTCGAGCACAGCGCCGGGGGCACCTACACCGTCAGGTGCACCGCCCTCCAGGCAGCGGTGCAGGCGCTCCCGGAGGAGGCCAGGCATTCGATGAGCGAAGAGCAGCTCGTCGTCCTCATGCTCGGGGTGGCCGCCGCAGGAGAAGCGGACCCCAGCTGACCGGCGCCCTCCGCCGTCCGGCCGGGCGAGCCGGGCCGGCACGCCCGGCCGGTCCGGTCCGCCTACCCATGCCGTAGGATGGCTGCAGCGAAGCCCTGGCCACCCCCCAATGGCCGGGGCTTCACTATGTCCCACTCCCCTGAACGCCCCCCTCCGGGTGACTGGAGCCTCGGGGCAGGTTCAGGGACAGGGGTCCAGGGCCGGGGGCTCGGTCCCAGCGGCGGCCGGGGCTGCCAGGACCGCGTCCTCCATGCCGCCGGCCACCGTCTCCTCTGCCGCCGGCCCGGCCGGCCCGGCTTCCGCGCTGACGCCGTCGGAGCAGGCGGGGTCGAGGGCGAGGCGTACGGCGAGGACGCCGGAGAGCTGCTCGAGGAGCGCTGGGAACTCGCCGGACCCGACTGCGGCGCCGATCTCGTCCAGGGCCGCGCCGACGATGCCGTCGAACTCGGCGGACGCCTCGTCCATCGCGGCCAGTCCCTGGGGGGACATCACGATCAGGAGGCGGCGCCGGTCCATCGGATGGCCCGTGCGCAGGGCATAGCCGCTGCGCTCGAGCCGGTCCAGCAGGGGGTCAGGGTCCCCGATCCCATTCCGAGCCGGGTGCCGAGCTCCCTGGGCTGGATCGGCCCCTCGCAGTAGATGTGGGCCAGGGCGAGGTAGTCGCTGCGGCCCAGGCCCAGCCGTCTGGCGTAGGACTGGCGGACCACGTCCCCCACCTGCATCAGCCGGCGGATCGCCCGCGCCGCACTGCCCGGGCCTGCCATCTCTGCCACTCTGCCTCCCTGGCCTCCGCCGGCCGCGCACGGGCCCACCGTCGCGGGCCTCCGGCTCTACCCGCTACGGTATCCCCGTCCTGCCGCTGCCGCACGGGGCGGCGGCCCCGACGCACCCTGGACCGACGACAGGCACCGGGGCCGAGCGACGGGGGATTGCCCCGCACCGCGGACGAGTCGATAATCAAGCAAGCCGTAAACCGATCAGTCGGACGCGGCCCCCGGGGCGGTTCCCGCTCCTGCCGTCGAGAAGGGGCGGACCCGGTCCCCTGCCCGGTCCCCGGGCAGGGCCTGGAAGCCGCTCGGCAGATGGGACCTGGAAGAGCTGATGAGGGAAGCCGAGAGGATCCGCGTACTCGTCCTGGCCGCCTGCCGGCCGCTGCGGCAGGCGCTGCGTCAGGCGCTCGAGCACGAGGGCATCGACGTCGTCGGCGAGAGCGCCTCGGGACGCGACGCCCTGGCCCTGGTGCGGGCGCTCGCCCCGCAGGTCACTGTCGTCGACGAGCTGCTGGTCGACGGCGATGCCCGCACGGTGTGCCGAGACCTGGGCGAGGCCGGCACCTCCACCGGCTACGTCGTCCTCAGCAGCCAGGACCCCGGCCCCCTGGCGCTGCCCGGCGACCCGATCCTCGTGCCCCGCCGGACCGCCGGCGGCGAGCTGCCCGAAGCCGTCCGCACGGCCGCCCGGCGCTCCGCCGCCGCCCTCGCCACGGCCACGGCCACGGCCACGGCCACGGCGGGGCGCCCCGCGGCGGCCGGCCCGATCCACCGCGACATCCTCGCCATGCTCCAGGACCTGCGCTCCAGAGGCTCCCAGCAACTCGCCGTGCTCGTGGACAGCTGGGAGCCGGCAGTGAAGAGGCACCGCCCCACCTCCGAGCGCACCGGATGCCCCTGCGCCGCGTGCGGGGCCCCATGGCCCTGTCCGCTCCTGCTCGACATCGTCCAGGACCTGAGCTGATACGGCCCGGACGCGAAGCGCGACGCACCGGCGCCCCCAGGACCGCCGCGGACGCCAGGGCACCGTCCCCTGGATCCTGGAATCCGGCACTGCCGCGGCGCTCCCCAGCGCCACCGTGCGCGGACAGCCGGCCGATGCGCCGGCCGCTTCCGGGAAGCGCGCCGCACACACTAGGAGCCGCGGCCGGGCGGCTACTGCCCCTGGACCGCCCGGAGCCGCGCGGCGAACGACCGCACGGCCCCTTCCAGCAGTGCCGAGAACCCGTCGAGGCTCACCGCCACCCCCGCCTCCGCCATCACAGCGGAGAGGACCTCGTCGAATTCCGCGGAGGCGGCCTCCATGACAGCCCTCCCCCGCGGGGACAGCTCTATGAGGAGGCGCCGCCGGTCCCGGGGGTACCTCGTCCGGACGGCATACCCCCGCTCCTCGAGCCTGTCCAGAAGGGGCGTGAGCGTTCCGGACCCCATCCCCATCAGGACCCCCAGCTCCCGAGGCTGGAGGGGGCCACTGCTGTAGATGTGCCCGAGCGCCAGGAAGTCGCTGCGGCCCACACCCAGCCCCGTCGCATAACACTGCCGCACGACACCGCCGAGCTGCATCATATGGCCCAGCGCGCCCGTGGCAGCCCTGGCCCGCACCGGCTCCAACTCCGACTCCGGCTCATCCTGCTCCCCCATGGCGCCTGCCCTTCATCCTCGGGAAACGGAAGACCCCAGCCCAAGGCCCAACCTTAGTTGCCGAACCTGAAGGCCCCGAGGCCTTGCACACGGTGGACGCCTGCCCCACGATGGTGCAAGAGTCGATTTCCGATCGACTCGAAAATCGGCCTAACGCAAGCGTCCCCGCACGGGGCCGGTTGCGGCAGCCGGCCAACAGTGAGCGCGCCCGGTCGGCGCGCCCCTCTCCTGGGGCCCGCGCCGGGGGCATGGACGGGGATGTCCCCGGCCCAGGCCCGCACAGCACCACCGAGCACGCAGGAGGACAGCATGCCGCTCCCCCCAGCCGGGACCCGAGCCGCCATCAGCGTGTTCATCCTCAGCAGCCACGACCTCCTCCGCCGAACACTATCCGAGCTGCTCGGAGAGGAAGGCTTCGACATCGTCGGGGAGGAGGGCACGGTCGCTGCGGCCGTCCCGGCCGCAGCGAGGACCGCACCGCACGTCGCGCTCCTGAGCAACCGCCTCACAGACGGCACAGGGATCGAGGCCTGCCGTGCCCTCCGCGAGGCAGCCCCCAGAACCCGCTGCATCATCCTGACGACCTACGACGAGCAGAAGGCCCTGCGCAGCGCCGCCCTCGCCGGAGCCGCCGGATACCTCCTGCAGAGCCCCCGGGCACCCCGCCTCATCGATGCCATACGCCGGGTCGCAGCAGGCGAACAGCTGCACGCCCCCGAGGCGGCCCGGGCGGTCCTCCAGAGCCCCTCGACCTGCGCGCTCCTCAAGGGCGCGACCGAACACGAGCGGGCCGTCTGGTCCCTCATCGTGCAGGGCAGGACGAACACCGAGATCAGGAACCAACTGGCCCTCACCCCCGAGGCATTCTGCGCCTGCCTCTCAGCCCTCCTCGCCAAACTCGGCTACCGGCCCGCACCCCACGCCGTGGGACCGGCCAACCCGAGCTGAGAGGCGCCCCCTGCCTCCGGAGAACAGGCCGGCCGGTGCACGCGAGGGGACCCAGCGGTGGGGCGCCGCTGCCCGACCGGTTCCTCCACTGCGGCCGCCAGGACGTGACAGAAGCAAGGGAAAGCAGAACATAGGCGCGTACACGGCAAGCGTTACACATCCTCGGGCGGAGACCGTGGGAGCTTGGGGTCCTCCCTCGGGTGTCACAGAAACGATCGATATCTTTACTCAGACCCTGATGTTCAGCGTCGCGTTCTAGACTGATAGAGCAGCGCCCCGGCCATCCCCCCAAAGGACCGGGGCGCTGTTCTTCGTCCCAAAGCGCCTCCCGCTGTGCCACAACCCATGCGGTCCCACCTTCTGCTCGACTCAGCATCCGGTGTCGAGTTCTGGAACGTCCTCAGCGCCCACTTCTGTGCGGATCCAGGCCAGCAGAACGGCCGTGCCACAACCCTTCGTAATAGGCACAGCCCATACCCCACCTCGGCCCAGCCACGGAACGCCGCGGCACAGGCACCGACTGGCCTGTCGGATCAACTGCTGAAGTCCCCGCATAAAAGGAGAGGCTCGGCAGGAAGGCCTGCCGATGCGCCCTTCGCTTGAGCCTCCGCGCGGACCGGAACGAACAAGGTACTGTTTGCTCCATGACCCACGATGGGCCCGGGGGAGCCGAGGACGGCGCGGCTGACAGCATGGAGAACATAGTTCCGCAGGCATTCGCGCGTCTCCACATGGAGGGCCTTCAGTTTGCCAATGCTCGGATACCGGTCGATTCCCTGGCCGAACTCCTCCGGTACCAGCAGAGCGTTCTCACAGCAGCCACGTCAGCTTGGCGTAGTGCTCACCCTAACGATCCCGTGCCTGAAGACTTTGCTGAAGGCATGCATCTGACGCTCAGTGACGTTGAGGACGGCAGCGCAACTTCCGTCCTCGAACGACCCCAGGCTCGTGCATACGAAAAATACAACGACTATTACGAGGCCGGCCGCGTTGATGTCGAGCAAACCCTCGAGCACCTGCACGAGTATCTGGTCGTCTCACCAGAAGATCGGTCGAAAGCGGACGTAAGCGGTTTCTATCTCCTCGATGAGCCCGCATTTCTCAATCTCGGCGCAAGCATGCCTCTCGGATCAAAATTCGAAATTCTTACGCCCAGTTTGAAGGACGGTATTGAAGTTTCTTCTGAACTGCGAGAAATGGTTATGCTACCCTTCGCCGAAAGAAGACAGACTATATCGGACCCGCCAAAGCCCGCTCGCCGGGTCGAAAAGGGCGGCGAGATAGCCGGCCACATCATCAAAGTGAACGCTGATACTCGTAGCTTCTCGATGGTGACTGCCAAGTATGGCGGAATCCAGGTCAGAGGAACGTACAAGAAAGACTCGCTGACCGCCGACATTCGCCAACTGTTGGAGCGGAAAGAGCACGGCCCATTAGCCCGAGTGAAAGGGACGCTCCACTTCGAGGGCGAACGGCTGGAACGGCTGGACAACGTTACCGAGGTCCAGTTGCTCGAGACAGGCAAGAACCCATGGTCGAATCGGTTCTTCACCCTGGCGGCACTCGGGGCTGGTTGGGAGGACGCCGACGCTCAGGCCGGTGCCCCTATCGCCTTCCCGGCGCTAGACGCTGCAGGCCAGATCCTGCTTGAATGCGAAAGCATTGACCGTGTGCTTCCTGGCATCTTTCCGCTGACTGATGGTGGCGTGCAGCTCGAATGGGCCACTTCTCAGAGGGTGACGAGTATCGAAATTTCCCCTGATGTCCGCTTCACTTTGTTTGACCTACTCACTGAAACCAATCAAGTAGAAGAAGAAGAGACAGCGAGCCTGCAAGACGCTAAAGATTTCGCAGCAAGGACCAAGGAATGACAAAGTACGCAGACCTCTTGCCCGAAGAAGTGCAGCTGGATGGCGGTTCGGAACTCCTGTACCGTCAGATCACTCCACCCCTCATGGACAAGGGCAAACCGTCTAGTACGGCCTTTGGCCCTGCAACGGCAGATGAGGGTAAGCCTTCGTTCGCGCGCGAATCGAAGACGACTCCTCAAGACGCACGAGACTGGCATACAGCCAACGCCGCCAAACCGTCGCTGGGAGTATGGGCCTGCTCGGTTGAGGAGGTTGATGCTGCGAATACGCGTGCAGTAGATGATTCAGGAGTCCCGCCCCAGCCACAACAAAAAGTAGCCCCTGGACACTGCTACGTCGACTACCGTCACCTGGATAAGAAGGATGAACGGAAAGTTCGAAGTGCGCTTCTCGCGAAGGCTCTCGCACGCGAGGAGATCGCAACCGATGGCACCGGAGAGGCTGCTGCTGTCGCTTAGCGATTCGGCGCCGACCTCTCTGAGACTTCTAAGTCTTCGGAGTGCCTGAGCCACTGCGGCTCGATCGTGCGCCGGGTGATCTGGTCGGCGTTAGTCCAGAAGTCGCGGGCCCCGCGGTAGTACGAGATCTCCCAGAGGACTTGGACTTGGACGTGCTGGTCGGTCCATGCGAGGGCGAAGCCCTTCTGGGTGCGCTCGGGGCGGCCGTCGTCGAACGTCAGCCGTACCCATACCGGCATCGGTGCCTGCGCGCGGCTGACCTGCCCGGGATCGATCGCTGCGGCGGGGATCACGACTGGGTTGGGTTCAGAGTCGCCGCGCTGGTTCAGGGCGCTCACACCGGGAGTCCCCTCAGGAGATCTTGATCTGGATGAGCTGCCAGCCCTCGGGGATCTGTGCCTCGAGCTTGGGCCGGCCGTCTTCGTAGTCCTCGGCCTCGACTGTGATCTCGCGGGTTTCCGAGGGACGAATGATTCCGGTGATCTGCACTGACCAATCCTAGGCCTGCGTACCCAGCAGGGCGGCGGCTCGGGTTGGCCGCCCCTCCCCAGCCCCCCGGGTAGGCTGCAAACCACGGTCGAAGGAAAAATAGGGGGGACCACTGTGGCGGAAGAGGATGCGGACACGGAGGCGGTTACCGCCCGGGCTCCGGACGAGGACCGGTCGCCACTTCACTAGCGGCGTCCCACCATTCTCAGCTAACCGATCTCGATCCTGACCGCCGTCGGGTCGAGGTCGGGGCGAAAACGCGCGAGGCGGACCGAATGCCTGAAGGCGACACCGGACCTGGCGGAGTCCGCCGAAACCTCCACGACGACCGGCTCCACGAGCGTCAGGCGCACGGGACCGCGGTCGCGGGCGAAGCGGTCAAAGGCTGTGGCCGGCACTTCCTCCGGCCAGGGGTGCCCGCCGGCCGGGGGTTTGAGGAACTCGGCCGCAGCCGACGCCTGCACTGCCGTGAGGAGCGCGGTGCGGCCCGTGAACCGCAGCCGGCCGTCGGTGTCCCAGGCGCCGAGGACGAGCTGACGCGGCCGGGACCTCGGCCCAATTACCGCGCCGCAGAGGGAATCGGTGTCGTCTCGTCTCTTGATCTTCGACCACGCCCTCTCCGCACCCCGGTAGGGCTGGCTGAGCGACTTCGCCATCAGGCCCTCGATGCCGGTGCGGGCGAGCTCGTCCCACCAGCGCATGGCCTCGGCCCTGTCGGTCGTCGCGTGCGAGAGCTCCAGCGGCGGCGAGAACCCTGCGGCGAGTTCCTCGAGCAGCCGCCGCCGGTCGGACAGCGGCATAGCCCGCACATCCCGCCCGAGCACCGCGAGCACGTCGAAGGCCACAAACGAGGCCGGCTGCTCGGCGGCCAGACGACGCGCGGTGGCGGGGCCGGCTCCCATGCGGCGCTGGAGGGCGTCGAAGTCCAGCCGGTCATGGCCCCAGATGACGGCCTCGCCGTCGAGCACGCACCCGTCCGGGGGGACCTGCTCGGCTGCGGCCGCCGCGAGCTCAGGGAAGCGCGCTGTCAGGTCAGTGCCGTTGCGCGAAAAGAGCATGACCCCGTCATCCTCGACGACGAGGGCGACGCGGAACCCATCGAACTTCGACTCGTACAGGGTCTCCGCACGGGTGGGGACGGCCGGGACGGCCTTGGCCAGGGCGAGCTCGAACGGGCCGCCCAGCGTCCGGGACCACGGCGATGGCATAGCGGGGTGGCCCGTCAGTCGCGCCCGAATCCCTGCCGTTGCAGCACGGCGGTGTACGACCCGTCTTCTTCCGTCTGCCAGCCCTGATAGCCGTAGCCTGCAGGGATCCATGGGAGCACGAAATCGAGTCCCCTGAGGTGAAAGCCGCCCTCACCCTCCCAGCTGAGCGGCCCCTCATCCATGATTCGCATCGAAGCGTCCCAGATGCGCACCCACCAGGTCCCATCCGGTTGCTGCCGCACTGTCATGCTGATTGGCTCAGCTTGCTTTCTCATGCGACTCAAGCTATCCGCGCTGAGCCCTGCTCGGCTATTATCTACGGCCCGACGTTGTTGTGCCGGCATCTTTCCCGACGCTCAGCTGCGCGGCAACCTGTGCAGCAAACACGGGGTCGTCGTGGATGCGCGAGACGACGTCGTCAGCGATCTTGTTGACATCCAGAGGTCCGGTGTACTCCGGGCTTTTCATGGAGGATCGGGAATCCCCGGCGGTGTAGGCGCTTTGCCCGTCGTCGCCGTAAGCGGTGAGGACGTGGTCGAAGACGAGTCGAACCTTCGACGTGAAGACGTTGGTTGTGTAGGGCTTTTCCGGCAGCTCTTGGTCCAAGACACGGCGGATCGTGCTGTCAACGTCGTTCATCACGTCGACCTTGCGGCGCCAATCTTGGACGAGCTTGTCGTGGAGATGATCGAGGAGCTTCTTGGCGCTGGCCCTCACCGTGTCGCGTTCATCGTCGGTCAGCACGGGATCGGGCTGGGTCAGCAGATCGAAGATGGCGAGCTCCTCTTCGGTCATGCCTTCTCGTGCCGACCGTTCCTCCTCATGGGTCAGCGTCTGTGACAGTTCGATCAGGCGTCGGAGGTACTCGTCGATGTTCACGCTTCCGGCGTTGTACTCCGTGATCAGCTCTTCGATGCGCTCGACGAGTTCGTACCGGGTCGGGTTGCGGGTCGCTGCTCCGATGGCACGTTGCCGGAGCAGTTGAGCCAGCCGGTCGGTCTCGGCTCGCTTGCGGCCTGCGAATTTGGCAGCCAATCCCTCGAAGTCGATCAACGACAGGTCGATCAAGGGGTCGGCCTTGATCCCCTCGGCGGCTGCCCGGATGACGTACTCCTCCGCACCGACCGATCGGTCGAGCAGGGCGTCCACCGCATCAGTGACTGCTCCGAGGTCTGCATCGGGCGGTCGAGTGACTTCCGCGATGCGTTCAGCGAGGACGCGGATTGCGGCGACGTTACGCTGCTGGGCGGCTGCCTTGGGATCTGGCAAGAGGGCTTTGAAGAGCTTGCGTACTTGGCGGGCTTTCTGCTGGAAGTCAGTTGTGGTGTCTTCGTCCACTAGCAGCGCCTCGACGGCGGCGTCGCGCTTGGCGACATGATCGAACCCTTCCGCATCGCGCATGGCGGCAAGATCCACGCCTGCGCCGGAGCAGAACTCGAACAACTCGGCTACGGCGGCATCCAGCTCGCCCGAGAGCGCATCGATAATCTCGATGGGCTGCTGACCGGTTCCCGCGGCTCCGTAGATCGCGAGGGCCTTCTCGAGATTCCGGAAGACGCCGACGTAGTCGACGATCAGGCCGTTGTCCTTCTCTGGGAAGACACGGTTGGCGCGAGCGATGGTCTGCATCAGGGTGTGGTTCTTCATGGGCCGGTCGAGGTAGACGGTCGAGACGCTGGGCGCGTCGAAGCCGGTCATCCACATTGCGCAGACGAACACTAGGCGCAGCGGGTCTGCGGAGTCCTTGAACTTCTCGGCGAGATCCTCCCGGTTCATCCGCTCGCGGTGCGGCCGGATATCGAGTCCAAGGTCGTCGAGCATCTTGAGTTCGTTCTGGCTCTGCGAGACCACTACTGCCATGTCGGTGGTCTCCATCAGTTCGATCCGCGACGCAAGCCAGGGTCGCTCCAGTTCAGGAAGCGCGTCGTGCTCGGCCCTCAGCTTCTCCAGATGCTCAGCCCAGGCCTCCTTGACGAGGTTGTACATGCGCACGGCGGCGGCCTTGTCGAGTCCGACGTACATCGCCTTACCGCTGAAGCCGCGGCCGACGAAGTGGGCAACGAGATCTTTCGCGATAGTCCTCAGACGATCGGGACGTGTCAGAAGCGTGTACTGCGTGCCGAAAACGCGCGCCAGCTGGCCCTCCGCGGCCTCGTCGAGCTCGGCTTCTTCAAGGAGTGCGTCGAGTTCGTCCGAGAATTTCTCGTTGACCAGCTGGAGTTCGGGGATGCGGTTCTCGTAATAGAGCGGGACCGTCGCCCCGTCCTCGATGGCGTCGCGGAAGTTGTAGATGCTGACGTAGTCACCGAACTGCTCACGGGTCGCCTGTTCCTCGCCGGCGATCAGCGGGGTGCCGGTGAAGCCCATCATCGAGGCGTTGGGCAGCGCCGTGCGCATATTCAGGGCAAGCGTGTCGTACTGGCTGCGGTGCGCTTCATCGGTGATGACGATGACATCGGACCGGTCCGAGAGCACCGGCATCTGCCGCTCCCCGAGGCCCTTGGACGGCTGAAACTTCTGGATCAGGGTGAACACGTACCGGTGATCAGCGGCCAGCAGTTCGCGCAGATGCGCGACGGACTCCGCGTGCACCCGGGCCTCGGGCGAGATAGCTCCGGCGTCGGCGAACTCTCCATGCAGCTGGATGTCGAGTTCGGTGCGGTCCGTGACCATGACGAAGGTCCACTTCCCGGGCACCAGGCGCAGAACCTTCTGGGTGAACCACAGCATCGACAGCGACTTGCCCGAGCCCTGGGTGTGCCAGAAGACACCGAGGCGTTTGTCCTGCTCCGCGCGTGCCCGATCGAGGTTCTCGATCGCTGCGTTGACCCCGAGATACTGGTGCGAACGTGCCAGGACCTTGATCAGTCCGCCGGGACGCTCCATGTACGCGACGAAGTTCTCGACCAGGTCGAGCAGCACCACGGGATCACAGGTGCCGCGCAGGGCGGTCTCCAAGGCGATCGCGCCGCGGGTCCCGCGGGCATCAATCACTTTCCAATCGTTGAAGAACGCCCACGGCGAGTACGTCGACCCAACTTTCGCGGCACTGCCATTCGAAAGCAGCACGAAGCAGTTCGGTATGAACAGCTGCGGGATCGTGTCGCGGTAATCGGTCAGGTTGTCGTCGTACGCGGACCTGACGGGCTCGTTGGGCTCCTTGAACTCCATCAGCACCAGCGGGACGCCGTTGACGAACAACGCAAGGTCAAGGCGGCGGCTGTGAAGGTTGCCCTTCACCCACATCTGCCGCACAGCCAGAAGGTCGTTGTTCGAGGGGCTTCTCAGATCGAGGTAGCGGAGCGTCCCGATCTGCTTGTCGCCGCTCTGGTCCGTCCATTCGGCTCGGTAGCCGTCACGCAGCAGGTTGTGGACTTCGCGGTTGGCACGCACCCGGTCCATGGCCGAGCGGTCCTTGAGGAGAACCTCGATGGCCTCGTTGATTGATGAGTCGGGCACCTCTGTTGGATTGAGCTTGCGCATCGCGAACCGGAGCCTATGCGTGAGCACGACCTCATGCTGGGAATCACGACCAAGGGTACCTTCGACTCCCAAGATCTCTTGGAAGGCGTCAACGGGGGTCCAGCCAAGCTGTGCCAGCAACTCGATGCTCGGCTTCTCGACGTAGAAGTACTCCGGACCGGTGGGCGTCATGTCATCACGCCGCCAGTTCTCCGAGCAACTCGTTCGGGCTAAGCATCGACATGTCGATCTGGCCCGTCACGAGCTTCGGCAGCAGAAGGTCACGGAGGGCTTGGAGGCGTTCCACCTCATTCAACAAGACTGCTATCTCGGCGAAAAGTGGTTCCAGCATGCTTTCAAACTTATCTGCGAGGTCTTGCGGGGGCAGAGCGATCAAGTATGTGTCGAAGCACTCGTTGCGCACACGCTGGCGACCGCTGGCTCCACTCATGCTCGCGATGGCATGACCCCGGAAGCTGTCTTCTCGTGCAAGGCAATATGTATATGCGGATCCAACGAGCTGGCCGCGTAGCACGATGAATTCGGTCGATCCGAGGCCGACCTCACCTTCAGCTAGCGTCTGCACAAGTCCAGTCTTCCCATTCTGCAAGCACGGCGTGATTCGAGCGAACAGAGTGTCGCCTCGCTCGAACTTAGCACCGGAACCGCTCGACCGAACCTCGCTCGGACGGCATCCCATGCTCTTTTCATCGAGGTCACCCATCGCGATGAATGGATGGCCGACGGTTTTGTCGAGCTTGATACGCGGGTTGATGATGATCGCCCTCGAGGCGGGAAGAATCTGCCATCTTTCAGGAACCGGCCCGAGAGCGGAATCGACCAGTGGCACATCCGCGTGCCCTGGGTAGCGGAACTTCAGGAACCATTCACGGAAGACAGTCCTTGCGATGTCCTCCAGCACCTCGGCCCGGCGCCGGCTGTTCTCGATCAGGTCGTCGATCGCCCCAAGTATCTCAGCGGCATTCGCCTGATGGCGAGCATCTGTTGGCATTGGCTCAACATTCAGCTTGCGGATGTCTTCAACATTCAGATGTCCGACGGTTGCCCCGCCCGTCTGTGCTCGCATCACTCCCTGCGCGTCGGGCCCCAGCAACCAGTAGTGGAGGAACCTCGGGTGCACCTTGGACGCATCTGGCCGAATCAGAACCGTACGCTGGCCGAGGCACACCAGCGGCTGTTCAGGAACGCGGACCACGTCCCCGACTGGCGCTTCTCGAGCAAGGATGAGATCCCCGGTCTTCGGCCGCATTCGCCGAGTCCAGCCGGCATACGTTTCGGCACTGACGGGTTTCGTCGCGGTCATCACAAGGCGACCGCCCTTCATGGCCTTCGTGCCTACGGAGTAGGCGTATCCATCGCCCTCAGGCGCCGTTTTGTGCTCGCAGTCAACAATTGCTTCTGTGATATCAGATAGAAGCATCGTTGTCCCCCAGAATTCCAGCTACCGCTGCGTCGATCTTCCCGCGGAGAATTTCGGCCTCATCGCTCAGCATCGTGAACTCCTCGTGCAGCGCCTCAAGGTCTCCCATGAAGTCGACGTCGCTCTCGTCAACCGACGCGGTGCCGGTGTACCGTCCGGGGTTGAGGCTCCAGCCTTGGGCCTCGATCTCGGCGCGAGTTGCGACCTTGCATAGACCGCCGATGTCAACGTACTTCCCGTCGGGGAAGTGCTCGCTGAGCAGGGCGTCGCTGCCATCAACGATCTCGACGTCTTCGCCCCGGTAGAGCCGCACAACGTTGGCCAGGAACTCGATTTGCTCAGCCTTGAAGTCGCGGTGTGCGCGGTCGATCTGGTTGTAGATGTGCCGGGCGTCGAGGAACAGCACGGTGTCTTCACGCTGGGTGCCGGCCTTGGCCTTGTCGAGGAACCACAGAGTCACCGGAAGCGTGACCGTGTAGAAGAAGTTGGAGCTGATGGCGACCATGACGTCGACGGTTCCCGACTCGATCAGCTGCTTGCGGATCTCCCTCTCCGAGTGGCCCGCATCTCCGGCGGAGTTCGCCATGACGAAGCCGGCGCGGCCCTTTGGCGAGAGCGCCGCGTAGAACTGTTGAATCCACAGGA
The DNA here is from genome assembly GCF_001577305.1 of Sinomonas atrocyanea. Classification (NCBI taxonomy): domain Bacteria; kingdom Bacillati; phylum Actinomycetota; class Actinomycetes; order Micrococcales; family Micrococcaceae; genus Sinomonas; species Sinomonas atrocyanea. Next base: position 7,087 of record NZ_CP014519.1, on the reverse strand, counting down.
AGTTGCCGTTGTCGGCCTTCGGCACGCCAAACGGGAACCGCCTATCGCCCGCCAGCTGGTCCTTCTTGATCTTGTCGACGTTGAAGGGCGGGTTTGCCATCACGTAGTCGAATGCTCCGACCGCGCTGTGCGGGTCTTCGTAGTAGCTGTTGGCCTGGCGGATATCCCCTGAGAGCCCGTGGAGTGCGAGGTTCATCTTGGCCAATGGGACAGTGTCGTCGGTCTTCTCGGCCCCGAAGACCGAGAGCTTACGGCTGGCGGACTCGTGGTGCCGCTCGACGAACTTCGCGCACTGGACGAACATACCGCCCGACCCACAGGCCGGGTCGAAGACCCGCCCCTGGAACGGCTCTAGGATCTCAACGATGAGGCGGACGATGGAGTACGGCGTGAAGTACTCTCCGCCCCTCTGCCTTCTTGCGCTGCGAAGTTGGAGAGGAAGTCCTCGTAGATGAAACCGAAGGCGTCGCCTTCGAGCTGGGTGGGCAGCGGTGCGAAGAGCCGCAGCAGCTCGATCAGAGTCGAACGTTCCAGCTTCTGGTAACCGCGCGGCAGGATGTCCTTGAGCTCGGGGTTCGCTTCCTCGATGGACTTGATGGCTTGGTCCGTGGCTTTGCCGACATCCTCGCCCTCCGGCAAGTCGACAAGGCTCGACAGCCTCGCCTCGTCGGGAACATAGAGCACCGACTTCGCCTTGTAGTCGGCGATCGTTACGGGGTTCCTGGCACTGGCTCCGGCTTCGACCTCACCCCGTACCGCTTCGAATCGGCTCTCGGCGTACGCGAGGAACACTAGTCCGAGCACCGGGTCGCGGTACTGCCCCGGCGTGAGTTTCGAGTTGGCTCGAAGCTCGTCGGCGGCAGCCCAAAGAGTTGCCCGCACCCGGGCAAGATCGGTCGTCTTCACGACGACAGAATATCGGCGAGGAGCGACACGCCAGCCACGCTCCCTCCGCTCCCCAAACGCGTCGTCTTCCTATGGCGCGTCCCGCGTGGCAGGAGCCAGCGGGGGGCACCGGCGGCCTGGGTGGGTGCCGCAGGTCATGGCGTCGGCTGCATCTCAGACTCCATCATGCCCTGCTGCCCGGTAGCCCTGTTGGGCGATGGCGTTCTGGGCTTCGGAGAGGTGTCCGCCGAGTTCGGCGGCGAGGTGGGCGGCGAGGCGCATGTGTCCGGCCGCTGCGGCGACGTTGAGGGCGGGGTCGGCGCCGTCGTCCTCGTAGACGTCGTATTCGGTGAGGGATCGTTCGAGGCCGTCGGCGAGCTGGTTGAGGGCCTGGGCGAGCATGTCGCCCGTGGCGCCCTTGAGGTTCCCGAGCACCCGGTACACCGTGGGTGCGGGCTGGGTTTCGCTGTGGTGGCAGATGGTGCGGACGGACTCGTAGATGGCGTCGGCTTCCTGGACGACGATCGGGTCCTGGTCTTCGCTCATACCGTGCTTCCTCCGGTGATCGGGTGGGTGCGCCTCTGGGGGCAGCTTAGGGCCCGGGGCGGACAGCCCCGGGCCTCTGGCCGGGTTCAGGAGAAGCGGAACCAGGTGCCGCGGTCCGCGTCGCGGAGGGGCTCGCGGGAGGCGAGGTAGTAGGCCGCGTCGGGGTGGTGGCCGGCGGTGATGTAGTGGCCGGGGTTGACGGGCCCGTGGGTGTAGGCGTTGGGGTTCTCGAGGACGGCCCAGGGCTGACCGTGCTCGGCGGCCTGGGCGGCGGTGTCGAAGCTGTAGTCGGTGTCGGCCTCGATGGGGTCGGGGACGGCGGTGTACTCCTCGGTCCACCAGCGCGCGCCGGTTCCGGTGGTCGTGTCGGTCTCGTTCAGCACTGTGCTGTCCCTTCATCTGGTGTGGGTGCGGGGGTCTGGGTGCGGCGTCCGGGGCGAGGGGTGACGTTCACGGGGGCGAACTTGGTGCTGGCGCCGAGCTCGTCGACGTCGAGCTCCTGGCTGGTGCGGGTCTGGCCGTCTTTGGCCTGGTAGGTGCGCTCGGCGAGGGTGCCGGTGGCGATGACGCGGGTGCCCTTGGCCAGGGACGCGGCGGCGTGCTGGGCGGCTTCGCGCCAGAGGGTGCAGCGGACGAATACGGTCTCGCCGTCCTTCCACTGCCCCGCCTCGCGGTCGTAGGTGCGCGGGGTGGAGGCGATGGTGAAGTTGGTGACGGGGGTGCCGGCGGGGGTGCGGTCCAGCCGGGGCGCGGCGACGAGATTGCCCGTGACGGTCACGGCCTCCCCCGCTGCGGGGCGGGCGGCCTGCGGCTCGGTCTCGGTGTCCTCGTGGACGTGGTGGGTGAGCTCCTCGGCGATCGCTGCGGCGGCCTCGCGGACGGCGGCCTGGACGTGGGGGTCTGCGTGGGGCCAGTAGCGGGCTTCGCGCAGCTGGGCGAGTGCGTGCTGGAGGGCGTGCACCTGGGGGTGGGTGCTCTGTGCCGGCGGGGCCGGTGTCGTGGGCTCTGGCTGGGTGGTGCGCCCTTCGATCCAGGCCCGGTCCTGTTCCTGCGTGTACTGGGTCACGGTCTCCTCCTCCCGGTTCACTGTCGGTCTTAGGCGGTGGCGCCGAGGGCGGCCGCGGTCGCTTCGATGCAGTCCGGGCGGAAGCCTGACCAGTGGTTGTGCTCGTCGACCACGACCACCGGCGCCTGGGAGTACCCGAGGTCCTCGGTCACATACTCGAGGGCGGCGGGGTTCTGGGTGACGTCGACCTCGGTGTACGCGAGGCCCTTCTTCTCCAGGGCCTTCTTCGTCATCGTGCACTGCACACAGGCCGGCTTGCTGTAGAGGGTGATGGCGGGGGTCGTGTTCTCCATGGTCGCAGTCCTTGGTTACGTAGCAATTATGGTTTCGTTCGCCTGATCCGACCGGGAAAGCATTCTTCCCCGTCTCCATGGTTCAATTCTAGTTTATGGCCGCGCAATTGTGAAGCCTGTCCCCGCATCTTTACGGGCAAATTCTGGTGTGTTCGAATGCATTAGGCGCTTCGTTGCAAATTCCCTCTTCCCGACCGTTGGTGAGACCGTCATATCCGGCCGCATGGCCACCCCTGCGGGAGTCCTCGGAATGAAGCCGCCTTCCGGCAGCCTGCCCCGTGGTCCGGGTGGGTTCGGCGCCTGACCTGGGCACGAGCCACCGCCCTCGCCCGTCCTGAGCCTTGCTGTCATTTCCGAGTTTCAGGGGACGGAAAAGCGGGACGCCGCAGTCACTACAATTTCTTGGGTTCCAGCGATCCGCATTTATATGGCGCCCCGCTTCTTGTTTTCGAAATCTAGGGGAGCCGGACCGGAATGCGGGGCTACGAGCACCAGTCCGTCGCACAGAAGATGGCCGATCATCGGTCATCACATGGTTGTCTGTCCCACTATTCGGAAGAACCTGCGTGACCAACCGCAGACTCGCATCCCTACGCTGAGCCTGAGGTGACGGCGAAGCCCCCGGCCAAAGGGGACGGCTGGGGGCTTCGTCGTTCTTGCGCGTCTACTCCCCCGGCGAGGGGTGTGATTGCGACGGGATCGACAGTAGCAGCCGCACCTTTGCGGGGCGGCAGGGTTGCGCGACCCACCCCAGCAATCGAACGTGTGTATTGGGTATCTGCTTAGCTGAAGTGCTCTCTGTCCCCGATGTCCTTGGCAGGGGGACGGGCACTCGGCATTATTGACCTCCTATGAGAGCAGTTCTGCGATCGGCGCACAGCAGTGACGTCGACCTCGACACTTACGAGCCGGAGGATCCCACCGACGATGGTGTCTGGGTAAGCCTGATGGTTGGCCCGGCCGACGGCCCCGGCGAGGAGTCATTCGATGTGCTCGTGTGCACTCCGTTGTGGTTGCGTCGTGTGGTCACGGAGCAGGGCCCTCGGGTGGGTCGCCATCACCTGATCGTCGAACCGCTCGATCTGGGTGTGGCAGTGGACTTCCTGCGAAATCAGATCAACTCTGTCGAGGGTCCGGATTGGCCGACCGTGGGTGAGAAGATCGCGCGGCTTGGCTACTGGGAGTTCGAGGATTACAGGCCCAGGCCCTGATCAGCTGGTCTGACTGCCGATGACGTGTAGCCGTTGATCGGGCCAGATCGGCCCTTGTGCAGTGCTCTGGGGTCTCTGGCCGCCAGAGCTGTCGTGGGGGATGACGAGGTCTTTCAGCGGCGCGGGGTCGGTGTTGGTGGCCTGCTGGAGGAGCCGGTAGAACAGCAGCCCGCGGCTGGTGGATGTGCGGCGGTTGAATCGGAAGGTGAACTCGTCGAGGTAGTAGGCCAGCTGTTCCCGTGAGATGCCCTGGTGGAGGGTGCCGTCGATCCAGCGCTTGAGCTGCGAGGCCGCCATGTGGACCGCCGGCATGTTCACGTGCGCCGGGATGTCCGAGCCGAGCTGGGTGAAGTACTCGTGCTGGTAGCCCAGGTCGGCGAAGCGCCGCAGCTGCCTGGCCCCGTCGGTGCGGATCGTCGAGCCGGGAGCGACGACGCGCTGGCCGAACTTCACCAGGGCCAACCTGCGGTCGGTCGGCCCGGGCTCGAGGCGGATACGCCCAATCCGGTTGTGGTCCAGATGCTCAGCGGCGATCAGGACCGAGATCTTGTCAGGGCCGATGCCGGGCATCCCGCGGTGGACACCGCCGATGAAGCTCTCGTCGACCTCGACCAGCCCGGAGAGCAGCTCCCGGTCGGGGCGGACCATGGCGCGGCGGAGCTTGTGCATCCAGGCCCACGCCGTCTCATACGAGCCGAACCCGAGGACGCGCTGCAGCCCGAGGGCGGACACGCCGTTCTTCTGTGAGGTCACGAACCATATCGCCGCGAACCAGGTTCGCAACGGCGTGCGGGTGCGGTCGAAGATCGTGCCGGCCGTGACAGACGTCCGGCGTGAGCACGCCTTGCACATCCACAGCCCGGCACCAGTGCGCCAGTATTCGCGCCCGCCGCACTTCGGGCACACGAAGCCCTCCGCCCAGCGCAGCCGCGCAAGGTACTCGAAGCAGGCCTCGTCGGTGCTGAACCATTCCTGGAACTGCCCGAACGTCTTGGGGTAGTCCACGCCCGCTCGAGGCACTTGCGGCGACATGTCGGCCATGCACATAGCCTACTTCAGCTAAGCAGATACCCAATACGTGTGTTCTACATTTGAGGGGTGAGCAGGCCGCGTCGTGATCGGGTGTGGCCGCGGCCGCAGACGACGCGGCACGCCTGGTTCAAGGACACACAGGACCCGGGGGTCCTCCCCCGGCAGGTGCTCGTCGTGTCCTGGCGTCGGCACAGCTACCGATGGTCTGCGCTGGTGGTCTACTGCGTGGAGGTCGAGGGCAGCGAGGACCCGGCTGTGGTGCAGAGGTGGGTCCCTGCGGAACGGCTCAGGCCGGTCCGCGCTGATCCGAACGAGGCGTTTGGGCTGCGCTGAGGCTCAGTGCAGCCTGTCTCATTCCCCGCCGCGCTGTTCGAGCGCCTGGGCCTTGCGGGGCGACAGGTGCCAGTGGAGCCCCAGTGCCCGCTCGAGGAGCTCCTCAGCATGGGGGTGCAGGCTGCCGCCCTCGCGTGCCCTGCGCTGCCGCCACAGCCAGGCCCCGAGGGTCCTCTCCCCCGTCGGGGCTGTGGGCGCGGCACTGGGAAGCCGGCCGTGCTCTGCCTTGAAGGCGGCCACGCGCTCGATATGGGCCGTGAGCCGCCGCTGTTCGCGGGGCGTCAGCTTCGGCGCTGGCGCCGGTTCGGCAGAGGCTGAGGCTGGTGCCGGCGGCGGGCCTGCGGCCAGCCCGCCCAGCTCGCGCAGCTGGGCGAGCATGCGCTCCCGCTCGATGCGGTCGAGGTCAGCCATCGACCTCGCCGGCGGCGATGCGCTGCGCGGCGCGGCGGTACGCGTCTGCGATGAACTCCTCGAGCATCGCCCGCTCGATCCGCCACTGGCCGCGGCCGCCGATCTGGATCGCGCGCAGCTCCCCGCTCCGCACGAGCGCAAGTGCCTGGGACTGCGAGATCTGCAGCTCCTCCTGGATGTCCTTCAAGGTCAGAAATCGTGGGCCGGGCGCAGCCGCGTCCGCAGTCACTTACGGGCTTCCCAGGCTTCGATTCCCAGGTCGATCAGCCTGTCCAGCATCCACTGGAAGGATCTGTCGTCTTCCTTGCGCATGGCATCGATCTTGGCGTGCCGCGTCGGAGTCATGCGGTAGTTGAACCCCTTGGACTTGGGCTCCTCGGCCGTCGGTGAGGCCGATTGCTTGGCCGGCTTCTGCGCGTCTTTCGGGGCAGCAGTAGGCCCGGTTTCTGGCGTCGGCTCAGGTGCGGTGTCCGGGGTCGAGGAGAACGTAGCGATCCGGGCTTCCTGTTCGGGATCGAGGGATCGGCGCCGTGAGCGCAGTTCAGGCTTGGCCATCGACGATCTCCTTCACGAGCACCTGGAATTCAGCCTTGGCCTTGTAGTCGGTCCATTCGATTACACCCTTGCCCACTCGCATCACGTCCTGGTAGGCCTTCCGGTCGTGGAGCACGGCGTCGTAGAAGGGAATCTCGGGAAAGTCTCCGCTGACGTAGGCGCGGGCCTCTTTCAGACGGCCGTCGCTCCAGTTCTCGATGCGGTTGAACACCCCGCGGACGTTGAGCTGAGGATTGAAGGTCTTGAAGTCCTCAAGAAGCCCTGAGACCTTCTCCAGGGAGTCGAGGTCGGGCTGTGAGGTCGTAGCGGGGATGATGAGCAGATCCGAGGTGACTCCGGCCTGACGGAACTCCTGCGAATCGTGGCCGCCGACGTCAACCAGAACGGTCCCGTAGGCTTCCTCGAGGTCCATCAGGGTGTTGCGGATGGCTCCGCGCAGCGGCGTGACGGTGACGTGGGGGCATTCGGGGCTCCGCTCCCCCCTGTCGCGCCCCCAGGTCTCGGACGTGGCCGTGGGATCGGCGTCGACAATGACGCATCGAACCTCCTGCCGGGCCAACTCGGCCGCAAGGTTCACCGTAAGGCTGGACTTCCCAACCCCACCTTTGGTTGAACCAATCGTGATGATCACCGCTCCCCTTCCATGAACATTTGGTACTTGATTAGTACCAGTACCGTACCTGTTTCGTACTTGTTTGGTTCCGGTTTCGTACGAGTACGGTACTGACCTGGGTTGAGTCTATCCCCCTCAGCTG